>CALIBK010000133.1 GCA_938045955.1 uncultured bacterium
CCCTCGTTTCCCTTTTAACTTGATCTTTAGAAACTGCCGGATTACAGACCCCCTCCTCATCTCTTCGATCAAACTGATTTGCCAGAGGATCTCCTGCCGTTTTTGTCTAAGCTTTTGAAGGATGGACATGGGTAACCCCCCTTATTATTTGTAGTATTACTACTACAAATATAATAGAAAAAATCCTCTTTGTCAATCAAATAATTTTTATTGAAATATCTATGACTTAAAATTAAGTTAAAAGTGATAGACGGTCAGGGGAGAGAGCATCATAGAGTAATCTATTCAAACCATAGATTTTGTCCATTATTGGGAGAAATAGAGGGAAACAAATCTATCTGGTGAAAAGAGAAGATTGCCGGGAGTTATTCTTTTTGGTATAATTTTTTGAAAATATGACATCCTATGAAAACTTATCAATTTCGTCCTGAATCTATACGGAGTCTATTTAATCATATTGCTCCAAGTTATGATTTCCTAAATCACCTTCTGAGCTTGAGACAGGATATCTATTGGAGAAAAAGGGCTGTTCAGGAGCTCAAGGGCTTCAAGGGATGGATTCTGGATATTGCTACAGGAACAGGGGATGGAGCTATTGAACTCATCAAACAAGATGGTCCCCTCAGAAAGGTTTTTGGAATTGACTTCTCTGAGCCCATGATTCGCAGGGCTCAAAAAAAGATGACCCAAAAAGATCTCTTTAAGAATATCTTTTTGGGCCTTGGAGATGCTCTTGCATTACCTTTCAAAGAGGGGATCTTTTCAGCCGCTTTTATTGCCTTTGGACTCAGGAATATTATGAGGAAGGAAGAGGCTCTTTCCGAGATGGTCCGGGTACTAAAAAGGGGTGGAAAAGTGGTGGTTTTAGAGTTTACCTTTCCCCAAAAAGGAGCGATGAGCTGGTTCTTCTCTTTCTATATTAAAAAGATTCTCCCCCGAATCGGAGGGCTTCTATCCAGGAATAAAGGAGCCTATGCGTATCTTCCGGAATCGATTCTTCGATTCCAGAAGATCGAAGATTACAAGGATCTCATGATCGGTGCAGGTTTGGTCGAGATAAGCGTTTTTCCTCTTACCGGGGGGATTGTCGCTATCCTCTCTGGAATAAAGCCATAAGGATGATAAGACCTTTTTCGCCCGCTGACCTTTCTGCCCTCCTTCAAATTGAGAGGGAGTCTTTTCCTAAATCTCCTTATAGCTGGATGACCTTTATGGAGCTTTATCTTCTCTACCCGGAGACCTTCCTCGTCTTCACGGATAAACCTCCTGATGGGGAGAAGGAGAAGATTTTAGGCTACATCGTCTATTCACCGGAGGGACATATTATCTCCATTGCTGTCCATCCTCAATACAGAAGGAAGGGAATCGGAAGAATGCTTATAAAGAAAGCCATGGAGGATTCTCTCCGGAAAGAATTATGGGCGGAAGTGAGAAGAAGTAATCGGGGGGCCCAGGCCTTTTATTTTCAAATGGGCTTTAGAATCACCGGGGTGGTTCCCAATTATTATGGGAATGAGGATGCTTTGATTATCCGGTGGAAGTTTACTCAATAATTGATCATTTTGAAAACCGGATAGAGTCCCCTTTTGTAATCCGATTCGTTTTAAACCAGCCTCTCTTCATCTCGAGGGCATAGAGGATGGGTTTAGGAGGAAGATGAGACTCCAAAGAAAAGGGTTCCATATCCGTGATTTCGACAATTCGCCCTTCCCTGTCAATAAAAGCGATACTTAAGGGAATGGAAGTATTCTTCATCCAGAACTGATGATAATCCTCCGATTCAAAGATAAAAAGCATTCCTTCATCTTTTCCGAGATCTTTTCTCCCCATCAGACCTCTGGCTCTCTCCTCGGGCGTTTTTGCCACTTCTACCCATATTTCCCTGCCTTTGATAAAAAGGGGTATTTTTTGGAGACTTTGACCATTGGAAAGGGTCTCTTGAAAAGTAAATAATAGAAGGAGGAAGAGAATTCCCTTAATCTTTTGGACCAGAGACATATCCTTCCTCCCACCCCCTTTTTTCGATGAGTTCAGAAAGGTTTTGAATCTCCTGGCGAATCTTTCCGGTGTTCCAGTGAATAAATAAGATCCAGAGGGGAAGTAGAATCCATAGGATTAAGAGGATTCCTAAAAAGATGAGCAATGCAATCCCCAAACCGGAGGGAAGTTCTTTAAGGATTTGTTCGATAAAAAGTTCCATAGAAGATCAGGACCTCCTTCTTTATTTAGGGAGAGGTTCTCTGTTCCCCTCCCAATCGTTTTCTCAATTTTTCGTTAATCCTCAGAATCTCATCAGCATCTGAGCCGCTTAATTCCCAGGAATAGTTATCCTTTCCATCCCGTCTCAGTTTAATCTTCACCTCAGAGGGAAAGGGTTCTCCCTCTTTCTTCTCTCTTTCAATTGTGACTTTAGGGGTGATCGGGGGAGGAGTGGGAGTCTGGACTTCGGCAGGAGGCGAGGAAGATTTAGATTCGCATGCCATTATCAAGGCTAAAAATAAAAAAATGACCAGGATCTCTTTCATGTTCCCCTCTTAAAAACAGAAGATCAATCTTCTTTAATCAGCTCGCGACATCCTTTTAAGAAATCCTCTGGGTTGGCCGCATTCTGAGGAAAAGAGTAGGTCTTAAATTGGACTTCCACTCCTTTGGGAATGTAGCCGCCCTGGGTTAATTTGACCTGTACCCTTTCCCCGATCTCCTGAGCTAATTTCTCTTCAATGAAAGAAAAGATGTAGATCGTATTGTTTTGGAAGGGAATGACCGTATCGACCGAACGGACCATTTTTTGAATGGCATACCTTATCCCTTCCCAGGAGTCAGGGGGAAGTTCGACCTCTTTTTTTCCTTTCGGATCCCAGAAACGAACTCGAATCATAGAAAAGGAGAGCCCATCCCTATCGGCAGCTTCCAGCATGGGTTGAATCAGGAGTTGAAAGATGGTTCGAACCCCAAGAAGAGGGATGGTAAACATGAATGAGCTCCCACTTCCTAATCGGCTTTCCACATGGATGGTTCCCTTATGCTTTTCAACGATCTCTTTTGTAATGGCAAGTCCCAAACCTGTTCCCATGGTGATTCCGGCTTGAGCCTTTTGAGCCTGATAGAAGCGATCAAAGACTCTTGGAAGATCTTCGGGGGCAATGCCCATTCCTGTATCCTTGATGACCACCTTCAGATAATCTCGAGTTTCAGTGAGGCCTCGGGTATCAATCGTAATCTTCCCTCCAGGAGAGGTAAATTTGATCCCGTTATGGATCAGATTGATGAAGACCTCTGCCATTCGATTTCGGTCAATTAAGACCGGTGGAATCTCTGGATCGAGATGGTTCTCCAAGGCTATCCTTTTTTCCTCGAGGGAAGGGGAGAGGGTGAGCAGAGCCTCTTCGACCACATCCGACAACCTGGCCGACTCGAATTTCAATTGAAGCCCTTTGCCGGATTCAATCCTTGAGAAGTCAAGGAGGGTGTCAATCAGATTGGTCAATCTTAAAATGTTTTTATGGGCTATTCCCAGATACTCCTTCTGCTCTTCTGTCAGGCTTCCTCCATGACCCTCGAGCATCAGAGAGATAAACTCCTTGATCACGGTGAGGGGAGTTCGAATCTCATGGGAGACACTGGAGATAAAGATCGATTTAAGTTGATTAAGCCTTTTCAGCTCTTCATTTAACTTTTCCAGTTCGATCGATTTCTGAGTCAGATCAAAAATGAGTTTTCTCTCCTGGATCACCCGTTTTAGTTTGGCTCTCAACTCATCCAGAGAAAAGGGTTTATTAAGATAGTCGGTTGCTCCTGCGGCGACCACATCGGTAAAAGTGTAAGAGGTGCCGTGCCCTGTCATGGCAATAATATGAAGACCTGGAAATTCCTCTTTGACCTTCTTCATCAACTCCAATCCATCCATGTCTGGCATCTTGATATCGGTAAGAAGGATCGTGTAGGGTTCTTGCTTTAACAGGGTTAAGGCCTCCTGTCCATTTTTAGCGGATGAGGCTTCATAACCGAGGAGGTGGATATATTGAGAAACCATCTCGAGTATGGGGGTTTCGTCATCAACGATCAATATCCGTTCTTTCTCCATATTCAATCCTGTTTAGCTATAAGGATATTCTTTTTGAAAAGGAATTTCAATAAAAATTATTAAGAATCTGGCTGTTAAGGGGTAAAACGTTTCTGTTCCATTTCCTTTTTCCAGGATGAAAGAAAAATAAGAAAAATCTCGGAGGTTCCGGAAGGTAGGTTAAGAAAATGGGTTCCCGAAGGAATAGAGTCCCCTACGAGATGGGGGTTTAGCTCTTTTACTTCTTTATAGTAACGACCAATCGCCCTTGCAACCTCCATCAGGGGGAGGGGTTGAGAAAGTTCTATCTGGATTCTTTCTATCGGTAAGGGATCGTAGAATTCATCTCCCTCCAGGACAAATCCATATTTCTCTGGATGAGAAAGAAGGATCTTTGCTACAGCAATCTTATAGATGTATCGTTCTGTCTCCATTGGGAGATCAAGGTAGAAATAGTTTCTCGTTTTCTGAAGTTCGATCTCCCTCCGGATTCGATTTTCCCCTGCATGATAAGCGGCCATGGCAAGAATCCAGCTCTGAAATTCTTCGTAAAGGGTCTTTAAATAGATCAGAGCCCCTTCTGTAGCCTTAAAGAAATCAAAACGCTCATCCAGTCCTGAGTCTTTCCTCATTCCATATTTCTCTCCTGTTGAAGGGATAAATTGCCATATTCCTGCGGCGCCTGATCGAGAGACCACATTGGGTCTCAACCCACTTTCTATGAGGGTGAGATATTTTAGATCATCAGGAAGATTCATCTCTTTGAGCTTCTGTTCAATATAAGGAAAGTATCGGCGTGCTCTCTTCATCCAAAGAAGGATCTGGGCTTCGGAGTCCAAGGTGACTAAAAATTCTCTATCTAAATTTTCCCAGATCTGACGGTCTTCTAAAGGAAACCTTTCGCCACAGAGACTCACCTCTCTGGGAACTTTATAAGATGAAAGGGGACGACGAAAGGACAAAGTATTTGTTCTCTCTTTAAGAGAGACCACTTGAAATTGGAGTTCTTCCGTAAGGCGTTCAAGGGATTTAATCCTTTCCGTTAATTCTTTTAAGGTCTCATGGAGATTCTTTTCAATCATGTCCCTTTCTTGAGCTCCCGGGATAGAAGGTTCGACTGGAAAGACAGGTATTGAAAGAATAGAAAATAAAATGGATAGAATCACCGTCTTTTTTATCATCCTTAACCTCCTATGAAAATGATTAAAGGCTATTGTTTCCCAGATTCTAAAGAATTCCTCCGCACCTAAAAATATTCTTGGGATTCCTTTCGTTTCGTAATATAATATATTATTAATTATAGAAATGGAAAAGTGGGTCAAGGCTGGGATTGTGGAAAATAGATTTGAGGGGGATCGAATCTCTCAAGTTCTGGAGGCGGCAGAGATTCCCTTTATGATTCGTTCGTTTCTGGATACGGCCTATGACGGACTCTATATTCCTCAGAAGGGGTGGGGTATGGTAATGGTTCCTGAGGACCGTTTGAGCGAGGCGGAGAGGATGATCCAGGAGGTCAAAAAATCTTTCAAGGAGGAGGAAGAATGAGACTGGAGAGTATGGAAGAGATTTTGAGGTTTGCCATTCGAAAAGAGGCTGATGCGGCCATGCTTTATCGAATGATGGCCGATCGTTCAAACCCGGGGCTGAAAGAGGCCTTTGAAGAATTGGCAAAAGAAGAGGATGGGCATCAGAAGAAGCTTCAGGGATTCCAGGGGAAAAATCTTGAAGAGATCGAGGTCAAGGAGATGAAGGGACTGGGCCTCTCGGAAATGATGGAGGAAGTTCCTTTCAGCCCCGAGACCAATTATGGAGAACTTCTCCGGATGGCCATCAAGAACGAGGAGCGTTCTCAAAAACTTTATCTGGAGGCAGAGAAACTGGTAAAGGATCAGAGTTTGAAAAAGTTGCTCTTACTTCTTGCCCGGGAAGAATCCTCCCATAAGGAAAGACTGGAGAAGATTTACGAAGACGAAATATTGAAAGAATTTTAAAAGAAACGGAGGAAGTACAGATGATCCCTCTATCGTTTTCATGGGATACCGAGAAGGGAGGGATTTCTTTCCGATGGAATGGCATCGGATCACTGGAATGGAAGGAGGGGAGAGGTAAGGTTAAGATTTTTGGGTTCCCTCTCCCTTTTCCCATCCGAATCAATTTAGAGAAAGCTTCGAATTTGAGGGTTCCAATCCGATGGAGATATATAAAGGGAATCATTTCTCTTCTTAAGAGCCTGAACATCCATAGGATAGAGGTAGCGATTTCTCTTCCTGATCCGATGGTCAATGGGATCCTTTACGGCGGATGGGTTATTTTTCAACATAAAGTCCAGGGGAAAGGGATTTATGGGACGGTGAATTTTTTAGGTCAAAACTGGTCGAGGGGAGAGGTTTCTCTTCCTCTCAAAGATGGGATTACCCATTTCAAAAAATGGATCTTCCCTATGCTCTTGGAGATAAGGGGGAAGGGGGAGAAGAAAGGAGGAGACAGGAATGGAAGCCACAGACCTCATTAAAACCTTATTAGATGGATTCAAAACGGTAGCCAAAACAGAAACCATTGTTGGAGAAGGAATTAAAGCCGGGGAATATATTGTACTGCCGGTCTCAAAAGTCTCATTGGGGATTGGAGCAGGAGCTGGAACGGAGCAGATTAAAACTTCTGGAGGAACGGGAGGGGCAGGAGGAGGGGGTATCTGTGTAGAACCCATTGCCTTTTTATTGGTGAAGGAAGGGGAGGTTTCGATTCTCAATCTTAGAAGGATGCCTGCCATGGTGGAAGCCTTTTTCGGAAAGATTCCCGATATGGTAGAGAAAGCGATAAACATTGTGAGGGGGAAGAAAAAAGAAGGGACCTAAGAGAGAGAATGAAGAAATTTGAGTTTATAAATCATACCGCAGATATTGGGTTTGTGGTCTATGGTGAGGATTTAAAACGTCTTTTTGAGAATGCGGGGGAAGCGTTTTTTACTGTCATCACCGATCTGGAGAAGGTAAAGCGAATTACAGAACGAAGGATTGAGATCGTGGATAAGAGTCTTGAACGATTGATGGTTGATTGGTTAAACGAACTCCTTTATCTCCACGAGGTGGAGAATCTTCTATTCAGTCAGTTTGAAGTGACATCAGTGAGTGAAGAGGGGCTCAAAGCCAGAGCCAAAGGAGAGCCCTTTGAAGAGGGAAAGCATCCAATAAAAACAGAAGTGAAGGCAGTGACCTTTCACCAGATTCAGGTCAAGCAAGAAGATGGCGTCTGGAAGGCCCAGGTGATCTTGGACCTCTAAAGCCTGATTTAAAAAGAGAGGTGAGTCATGGAATGGAAGAAAAAGTAAAGATCCAAAAGATTGATGATTATCGGTGGAGGATCCCCCGGGAGGGAAAGATGAGGGTGGAAGGGGTCATCTACGCAGATGAGCGGATGCTTGAAGATATTCGGAAAGACCAGAGTCTTCTTCAGGTGGCCAATGTGGCCTGGCTCCCAGGAATTTCGGGTCCCTCCTTAGCGATGCCCGATATCCATTGGGGATATGGATTTCCCATTGGAGGGGTAGCGGCATTTGACCTTCTGGAGGGAATCGTATCACCAGGTGGGGTTGGCTATGATATTAACTGAGGGGTAAGGCTGATGCGCTCAGGTCTGAGCCGCACAGAGGTCCAGGAGAGAATCAAGGATTTAGTTAATGCCCTCTTTGTCAATATCCCTTCAGGGGTCGGTTCACATCGAAAAGATTTAAAACTGAATCGAGAGGAGGAAAGAAGGGTCCTCCATAGGGGAGCTCGATGGGCGTTAGAAAGGGGGTTTGGTACCGAGGAAGATCTTGAACATATCGAGGAGCGGGGCTGTATAGAAGGGGCCGATCCAGATCTTGTCTCAGATAAAGCGTTGGAGAGAGGAAGGGCACAATTAGGGACAGTAGGATCCGGAAACCACTTTGTTGAAGTGGGTTATGTCGCTGAGATCTTTGATGAAGGGATGGCAGAGGCACTGGGTTTATGGAAGGATCAGGTCACCATTCTCGTTCATACCGGTTCAAGGGGTTTAGGCCACCAGGTTTGTGATGATTATATCCGGGTCATGATGGATGCAGCGAAGAAATATCAGATCGAATTACCCGATCCTCAACTGTGTTGTGCCCCTGTTGAATCCCCTGAAGGGAGAGATTATCTTTCTGCCATGGCCTGCGCAGCCAATTTTGCCTTTGCCAATCGGCAGATGATTACTCACTGGGTGAGAGAGACCTTTGAACAGGTTTTTCAAAGAAGCCCAATGGACTTAGATTTAAAATTAATCTATGATGTTTGTCATAACATTGCCAAGATTGAGACCCATACGATTAAAGGTGAAAAAAAGAGGGTTTGTGTCCACCGGAAAGGAGCCACCCGAGCCTTCCCACCTCATCATCCAGAAATTCCTTCCGAATATCAGGAGATCGGTCAACCCGTTCTCATTCCAGGAGATATGGGAAGATGTTCCTATGTGTTGATTGGCACAGAGAAGGCCATGGAGGAGACCTTTGGTTCCACTTGCCATGGGGCGGGGCGGGTGATGAGTCGCCATCAAGCCATCAAGGCAGCTAAAGGGAGATCGATTGCAAGAGAATTGGAAAACAGGGGGATCATTGTCAAAGGAGCCAGTCGAGAGACACTGGTAGAGGAGATCCCGGATGCTTATAAAGATATCAATGAAGTAGTCGAAGTGGTCCATCACGCCGGGATCAGCCTGAAAGTTGCTAAACTCGTTCCGATGGGTGTGATCAAAGGTTAGAAATGGACAGGAAGAAGGAGACTGTTTATTATTCTTCATTTAATTCTTCTTTTCTTGGAGAGGTTTTCATCGCTTCGACCGTAAAAGGGGTATGCTATGTTGACTTTCTCACCTCAGAAAGAAATTTTATTAAGAATTTGAAAAAAAGATTCCATGCCCAGATTCTCAAGGAAGATTCAAAAAATGATGAGGCTCGCTCTCAGCTCAAGGAGTTTCTTTCAGGAAGACGAAAATCTTTCGATTGCAGACTGGATTTAAAAGGGACCTCATTTGAAAGGAAAGTGTGGTTCTTTTTAAAAAAGATTCCCTACGGGGAGACTCGATCCTACAAAGAGGTGGCTGAGGCCATAGGCCACCCAAAGGCTTTTAGAGCCGTCGGAATGGCGAATGCCCGCAATCCAATCCCTTTAATCATTCCCTGTCATCGGATCATCAAGAGCAATGGCGAGCCTGGAGGGTACGGGCACGGGACAGGGGTTAAAAAGAGGTTGTTAGATTTCGAAAAGATTCATGGATTTTGAGGGATTTCTGAGAGAGATTACCCCGACCCTTGGCCTTCAGTGGCGTCCTTTTCAAAGAAGGGGGATTAGAAGAAAGATTAAACAGCGAATGGCTCAACTCGGATTTTCAGAGTTTGAAGACTATGCCTCTCAGGTCAAAAGGGATGAAGGGGAGCAGGGTTATCTCATCAGGATCATGAGGGTTACTATTTCAAGATTCTTTAGAGACTTCGAGGTATTTGAGGTTATAAAGAATTCTATCTTCCCGGTCCTTCTTCAGGGGAAAGAAGGGGAGATAAAAATATGGTCCATTGGATGTGCCAGCGGAGAAGAACCCTATAGCCTTGCTATTCTCTGGAGAGAGGCATTTGAGAAGAAATGTCCGGGCATTCAGCTTCATATCATGGCTACGGATGTGGATGAAAAGATGATTCAAAGAGCGAGGGAAGGGAGATATAAGAAAAGTGTTTTAAAGGAGATTCCGTCCCAGATTCTCGAACATTATTTTAAAAAAGAGGACGGATGGTACAGGATCGATCCTTCAGTTAAACCTTATATCCAGTGGAAGGGGCATGACATCCTTCGGGAGGATCCATTTTTAGGAATGGATATTCTCTTTTGCAGAAATTTAGTTTTCACCTATTTTTCGAAGGAATCCCAGATCGATACGCTCAAAAAACTCTTTTTAAGTTTAAACGACAGAGGATACTTGGTGATTGGAAAGAACGAGTCTCTCCCCCTGACCTATCCGACCCTTTTTACTCCTATGTATTCCAGAGAGAAAATCTATCGAAAGGTTTAAAGATCGCTATTAGAGCATCAACGAAAAGGCTAATATGATTACTCCTTCACCCTGTCTGGGTCCCCCGATGAGCACGGTCCTTCCCCGATCCAGTCTTATCTGAGTATCCAGGATCTCCGTTCTATCCCGTTTGATCTTCACCCTTAATTCAGCCGTATTGGCTTGAAATTTTAGAGGAGTCATCTCAATGGATCTTCCTGGGGGGAGAGGAAGAATGGTCGTTTGACGAAGAACGAGCTGGAGTTGTTCGTCCCTTAAAAGGCGATAGGAGGTATATCTAAAGAGAGAGCTCAATTGATGATGTAATTCCCTTAAGGTAGGATCGACCATTGTTCCCACATTGGAGGCTTCGATGATCCTCAGCCGAGTGGGGATTTGAGCCCAGGTCCCTTGGGAAGAAAAGGAAAGGAAAATAATCAATAAAAATATGAAGAGGAGCGTTTTATTCATGAGGCGGATGGATCTATCTCGCTTTCTTCGAATAGCCAGATCACCGTGACCTTCACATTCTCTAATTCATAAATCATCACATTATTCGTTTTGCTTTCAATGTATTCTACCACAGGAAGAGGGAGATGGGAAGAGTTTTTTTTGATTGGAGCAGAATAAAACAAAAGGAGAAGGAGGGTAGCGACCACGGTGGCTGGGATCCATATCTTTTTCCCAATAAGAGGGGTGAGATCGAACCTCCTCTTGACGAAGTCCCATAAACTCCATCTGGGTTTAAATCGAATTTCCCTTTCAATTTTTTCCCAGACCCAAGGAAAGGTCTCCTTTTCAGAGGCTTCCATTACAGGTCTTTGAAGGGCGAGTTTGACTTCGCCCATGAATTTTAATCTCTCCCGGCAGGCAGGACACTCCCTCAGATGTTTCTCCACCACCTCCTGCTCTCCCTGGGAGGTTTCCTGGTCAAAGTACTTATCGATAAGTGTTGAGATCGAGGAACAATCCCTTCTCATTTTTCTATCCTTTCTGTTCATCTTTTAACAGCTCTCTAAGCTTCTTCCTCCCATAATGGATTCGGGACATCACAGTCCCCACGGAGCAATCCATGACTTTTGCAATTTCGTGATAGGAAAGCCCCTCGATCTCCCTGAGGATTAAGGTCGCTCTCTGGTCTTCAGAGAGTTTCTCCATCGCTTTTTGGACTCTTTCTTCAAATTGTCTCTGAGCGGCCTGCGAGTCCGGTCTTTGAGCCTCTTCATCCATCGGTTCGGGCTCTTTTTCCCAGTTCCCTCTAATGAAGGGAGATGTCTTCATCTTTCGGCTATAGTCAATTGCCTGATTGAGCGTCATCCGATAGAGATAAGTATAAAAGCTTGATTTCCCTTTAAAATTCTTAATGGAGCGATATAATTTAATAAATACTTCCTGGAGAGTATCAAGGGCATCTTCCCTCTGTCTGAGAACCCCGTAAGCGATTCGATAGACTTTCTGATGATAAAGATTAAAAATCTCCTTTAATGCCTCTGGATCTCCTTGTTGACACCTCGAGATAAGTTCAGATTCCCCTGCCTTCAACCGTTTCTACCTCTTTAGACGAAAAAGTATGTAAAATATTCACTGGTAAATAGTGGAATTTTTACCTTATTGATTTTAACTTATGATTATAGTATGAGACTAAAGATTTCCTATTTTTAAACCTACCTCTTTTGGTGATTGACCAAATGGATAGACTGAAAAAATTGGTTTTGCTCATAATTGGGTGGATCTTTTTAATATTAGGAATCTTCGGCCTTTTTCTTCCATTCCTACAAGGGATCCTTTTCATCCTGATCGGTTTAACTATTCTCTCTTCCCAGAGTAAAAAAATAAGGGATCTTTTAAACCGTATTGAGAGACATTACCCCCACCTTCATCAACGATTGGAGGTCTGGAGAGAGAAAGTGAGAAACTGGTATAAGAAGGAGACTCCTTAAGGGGAATTTCGAATTGCTTTTCCTGAACTTCCAAAGAGCCTCATTTTGGCTTGAACGGTTTGCCTGATAGCCTCTCGCCCAGGACCCAAAATCTTTCGAGGATCGAATTCTTCAGGTTTGGTCATCAGAATTTCCCGAATTGCCCCGATAAAACTCAGTCTCAGGTCTGTATCAATATTGATTTTACAGATTCCTAAGGCAATTGCTTTTTGAATCGCTTCATCTGGTATCCCTTTCGCCCCTGGCAATTTGGCTCCAAAACGTTCAGCCTTTTCAAGAACCTGCTGAGGAACCCCTGAAGCTCCGTGAAGGACAAGAGGAATCTCCAGCCTTTTAGCGATCGCCTCCAAACGATCAAAATCGAGTTTGGGCTCTCCTTTAAATTTATAGGCCCCATGAGAGGTCCCAATGGCCACTGCGAGGGCATCCACGCCTGTTTTTTCTACGAACTCTTCGGCTTCTCCAGGATCGGTCAAAAAGGCTTCCCTTTCTGAAACAGCAACTTTCTCCTCAATCCCTTTCAATCTCCCCAACTCTCCTTCCACAGAGATTCCTCTTTCCTTTGCCATCTCGACCACTTTTTTAGTAATCGAGATATTTTCCTTAAAATCAAGATGGGAACCATCGATCATCACCGAGGTAAATCCCCCTTCCATCACCTTACGAATGATCTCTAAATCTTTCCCATGGTCCAGATGGAGGGAGAGGGGGATGGAGACCTCTTCAGAGGCTGTTCGGACCATCGAAACGATATAACGGAGGCCAGCGTACTGAATCGCTCCCTCTGAGACGGCAATGATGACCGGGGATTTTTCGGCCTCTGCTGCGGAGATAATGGCCTGAAGAATCTCCATGTTATTGATGTTAAAAGCCCCGATTGCATAGCCTTCCTTTTTGGCATGAGTAAGTAATTCCCGATTAGTTTTTATCCCCATGGAAGATCCTCCTTTCTCGAATTATTATCAATAATGGGAAAGAGAATTTCAAGTAAATTCTTATTGACAAAGTCTCTAAAATTAGTTAACCCACTTTTAAAACAAAAATGGGCAAAGATCCTTATTTTCGAAGCGAGACCAGGGAGAACCTGTTATTCAAACGTTTAAAGGAGGTCGAGGAAAAGGTTGAAAGACTCTCCTTGCTCTCTCGTTTAGGGCAGATCCTTAACTCTACCTTAGATCACCAGGAGGTTCGAAAGAGGGCCATTGAGGCAGCCACTCAATTGATGAGAGCAGAGGCTGGTTCTCTTCTTCTCCTCGATGAGAAAGGGAAACATCTCTTCTTTGAGGTTGCCCTGGGAGAGAAGGGAGAAAGTATTAGAAAGGTGATCCTTGATATCGATAAAGGAATCGCGGGTTGGGTTGCCCAAAACGGTGAACCCTTGAGAGTGAATCATCCAGAAAAGGATCCTCGTTTTTTTAAAGAGATAGATGATCGAATAGGGTTTAAAACAAGGAATCTCCTTTGTGTCCCGGTTCGGGTAAAGGATAGAATTCTTGGAGTATTAGAGGCGATCAATAAAAAGGACGAAAAAGAGTTTAACGAAGAGGATCTTTCCCTCTTCCTCTCATTAGCCAATCAAGTTGCCATTGCTCTGGATAATGCACGACTCTATCAAGAGATGGAAGAGATGTTTTTTCAAACTGCCGAATCCTTAGCCGATGCTATTGAAAAAAGGGATCCTTATACGGGAGGACACACCCGTCGGGTGACCCAATATAGTTTGGCCGCAGCGAAATACCTTTCCCTGAGACCCGAAGAATTAAGATTATTAAAGATGGCCTCCGTCCTTCATGATATCGGGAAGATTGGCATCGATGACCAGGTTCTGAGGAAGCCTACCCCGTTGGAGCCCCATGAGTTCGACCTCATTCGGAAACATCCCAAGATGGGAGCAGAGATCATTGGACATATTAAACAGTTGAAAGAGATCATTCCGGGGGTAAAATATCATCATGAGTATATCAATGGAAAGGGATACCCTGAAGGTTTGATCGGAGAGGGGATTCCCATGATAGCCCGAATCATAGCGGTGGCGGACACCTATGATGCCATCACGACCGATCGTCCCTACCGAAAGGCCCTAAGCAAAGAGACAGCCATTTCTGAATTGAAGAAGGGCTCTGGAACTCAATTTGACTGGAGGGTGGTAGAGGCTTTTCTTCAGGCCTTTCATTCCGGAGAAATATAGAAAAAAAGAGTTTTGAATGGGATATGTCCATCGAAGAGATCATTGAATCGTGGAAACGTTCAAAGAATATCTCTCCCTGTATTACCGGGATCCGGGTTTTTCAAAAGAGAGAAGGCCAATATCAACCTTTTCCGGATTTTCTTCACCCCCTCCTTATCGACGCTTTAAAGGAACAGGGAATTGAACGCCTTTACTCCCATCAGGTAGAGGTAATCGAGTGGATTGAGAAGGGAAGGGATGTAGTGATCGTGACCCCCACGGCCTCGGGGAAAACCCTCTGTTATAATCTTCCTGTCCTCAACGAGAAACTGAGGAATCCTGCTTCGAAATCCATCTATCTCTTCCCGACCAAAGCCCTTTCTCAGGATCAAAGAGTAGAACTCCAGAGTCTGATTGAAAGGATCCAAAGACCGATTCGGACCTTTACCTATGATGGAGATACACCCCAAGAAGCTCGGCAGGCGATCCGCACGCAAGGGGATATCGTCATTACCAATCCGGATATGCTTCACACGGGGATCCTTCCTCACCATACCAAGTGGTTAAACTTCTTTCAGAATCTTAAATTTGTGGTCATCGATGAGGTTCATACTTATCGGGGGGTCTTCGGTTCTCATATGACAAATGTTCTGCGACGACTCCATAGAATCTGTCAGTTCTATGGGTCGAGACCTCAATTTATTTGTTGTTCTGCAACCATTGCGAATCCCAAGGAATTGGCCGAAAAGCTTCTTGAACGGGAGGTCCATCTCGTCGACCGAAATGGTGCCCCTTCCTCAGAGAAGATTTTCCTCTTCTATAATCCTCCGGTGGTCAATAAAGAGCTCGGGATTCGAAGCAACCATCTTCATGTGGCAAGAAAATTGATCTCTCCCTTTATTGAACAAGGGATCCAGTGTATCCTTTTTGCGACCAGCCGTCTCAATGTAGAGATTCTCACGAAATATTTAAAGGATCGTTTTGAGAAAAGGCTTGAAGATAAAGGGAAGATCAGAGGGTATCGAGGCGGGTATCTTCCAGAGGTCCGAAGGGAGATTGAACAGGGTTTACGAGAAAAGAGGGTCAAGACCGTTATCTCCACCAATGCCCTGGAGCTGGGGATTGACATTGGAGACCTCGATGTCTGTATTATTGCGGGTTATCCAGGGAGTATAGCGAGTACCTACCAGCAGGCCGGGAGAGTGGGGAGACGATCCGAAAAATCCCTCGCCATTTTGGTTGCCCGGAGTCACCCATTAGATCAGTTTATCGTGGAGAATCCAGATTATTTTTTCGGGAGTTCCCCGGAGCATGGACTTATCAACCCAGATAACCTCCTAATCCTCCTCAGCCATATTCAATGCGCTGCCTTTGAACTTCCCTTCCGGGAAGGAGAATGTTTTGGGAAAGAGAATCTTAAGGAACTTCTGAGATACCTCGAGGAGAAGGGTTCTCTCCATCATGTGAATCAGCACTGGTACTTCACCCAGGAAGCCTATCCTGCAGAAAAAGTGAGTCTCCGCTCTGTCTCCGAGGAGAATTTTGTGGTCATCGATACGACTAAGAAGAAAGAGGAGGTAATTGCAGAGGTAGATTTCACCAGTGCCCATACCACCCTCTATGAGGGGGCAGTCTATCTTTGTGAATCCGAACTCTATACGGTGGAGAAATTGGATTATAAAAACCGAAGGGCCTATGTTAAAAAGACCGGGGGAGATTATTATACGGAGGCCATCGATTATACGGATGTGTCGATCTTGGAAGGATTTGAAAGGAGGGAAGGAAGGGGGGTCGAGTATGAGCATGGAGAGGTACGAGTGGCCACGCGATTGGTAGGTTATAAAAAAATCAAATTCTATACACTCGAAAATTTAGGGTACGGGAAGATCGAACTTCCAGATCTTGAATTCCATACGACCTCCTACTGGATCGCTTTCCAATGGAGCCTACTCCAGGACCTTCCTTTTTCCCGTCTTGATTTGATCGATGGAATTTTAGGGCTGGGTTATGCATTTCATACCATGGCGGCCATCCATTTAATGTGTGATCCCCGTGATATTCATCGTTGTGTAGGGGATCGGGGAGCGAAATGGTTTGTCCGACTTTCGAGGGATTCCAAAGGGATCTATTCCTCCTTAAATTCGTCCGAAGAGATTTTAGAAAAAAACCTCGGGCTTTTTGAGCCAACCCTTTTTATCTATGACAATTATCCTGGAGGCATGGGGTTCAGCCCCCAACTCTTTGATGATACCCCGGAGCTTTTGAAGAAGACCCAGAGGCTTATTTCAAAATGTAAATGTCAAAGCGGGTGTCCTTCGTGTGTCGGACCCGTGAAAGAGGTGGGGGAGAAATCAAAAGAAGTTGCGCTCTCTCTGTTGAATGAGATTTTAAAATAATCTGGGGAGTGAAATCCGAAATAATTTAAACCCAAATTGAGCGATTCTTAGTATTATTTAAAGATAAACCCCTTCTGGATTCCCGTTTTCACGGGAATGACATTTTCATTCATTGGGTGGCAGTAGTCATTCCTGCGGAAGCAGGAATCCAGTATATTTGATTCAATG
>CALIBK010000134.1 GCA_938045955.1 uncultured bacterium
TGTTTTTTTCTCTCTTTATCTCCTCTCTATGGAGCGGATACAGATATTTATGTCCTCGACCAAACGATTCAGCAAGTTCCCCCAGATATCCTTATAGTACTCGACTTATCCGGGAGTATGCGCTGGACACCTGCTGGCCAATATATGTACATTTCCTCCTCCTATTCTTGTGGAAGTGATGTTCCATATTACTCAAACAATGGGCCAGGGCATACCAAACAGTGCACTATTAATGCCTATGGCACCGTTCCAAAATGGAGCAATGAAACCTGCTCAGGTCCATTTTTTATCTCCCCAAGGACCGTTGATGGAGTAAATTACACCACAGATTGCAGTCGTGTCGAGATTGCAAAGAGGGCTATAAAAAGTATTCTTGATGCTAATGGAGACGGAGTTGTTACCTCGGATGATCAAGATACCCTCAGCATGAGATTGGGGTATATGAGATTTTATGATTGTGGAAGTGATGATGGTAAGAACTATAATTCAGGATGCAATAGACTGATTAACCCTATTAACACTCCTTACAATTCAATATGGGATTCAATAGATGATGCAGGGGCGAGTGGGGGAACACATCTGGCCTATTCATTAAAAGAAGCAAGGTCATATTTAGATTATCATAAGAGTAGTGATAATGCAAAGGCTTGTCGAAAAAAGTTTGTCATACTTATATCAGATGGTGAAGATACACTGGTTTGTAATGGCAATGGTTCGGAAAACCAAAGTGATCAGTATAGACGTAGGAGAGAAACTATCGCTATGGCAAAAGCCCTCGGGGATGCAGGCTATAAAGTCTTTGTCGTTGGCTTTGGTGCAGATTTACCGCAAAAATTAAGAAATACTCTAAATTGGGCAGCCTATTATGGAGGAACAGATAATCAATCGGAATCCAATTCAATTACAGGAACTTATGCAATTCCATCTGGACAACTTTATCCGGCCGGAATTACATCATGTTCAAAAGATAAGTACGATCCGGGAGATCAAAATATTTCAGGTTATGCTTATTTTGCAGAAGACCCTTCTCAACTTGAGCAGACATTAATGGAGATCAGGGATTATATCCTTAACCTTCTTGCGGAGTCGACCTCCTATGTAGCACCAGTAGTGCCTATTAGCCAGATGGAAAGTACGGAGTCCATGAATCGAATCTATCTGGCGATGTTTAAACCCACTCTCAACAGCTTATGGAACGGAAATATCAAGAAGTTTGGAATTGCGGAAACCCCGTCTGGAAATATTGAGGTTGGGGATGTTGTAGATGCCAATGGAAAACTCGCGATTACTCCACAAAATGAGATCGATGGACATGCCCGATCCTACTGGAGTTCTGTTGAGGACGGAGGAGAGGTAGTCAAGGGAGGAGTTGGTGAGAAATTAGCAACACGGGATCTGGTCAATGATCCAAGGAAAATTTTGACCTATGTTGGAATAGCAGATAAAAAAACTCTTACTGACCCGGTCAATGCATTCACGGTTGAGAATACTAACATTACTTTTCAAAAATTGGGGATATCCGAATCTGATCCTGACCGTGAATCGAAACGCCAAAAAATTATCAAATTTGTCCATGGGTTTGATTCATATGATTGGAATTCTAATGGGATTACAGAAGAAAAAAGGAAGGCTTCTTATATTAATGAATCGGGCCAAACGGTTGAAGTTGATTGGATATTGGGATCCTTTATTCATTCTAAACCTCTGATTATCCATTATGGAGATAAGTCGGTAATTTATGCCGGGGCAAATGATGGGATGCTTCATGCCTTTGATGACTTCGATGGCCGGGAACTCTGGGCTTTCATCCCCCCGAGCCTTCTTCCCAAATTAAAAGACTTTGAGACCCACACCACACTCCAGATATTTGTGGATGGTACACCAAAAGCCTATATTGAAAAGAACAGGAATGGTGACATTCTTAAAGTTTATATAATTTTTGGTCTTAGACGAGGAGGGGATCGCTATATCGCCCTGGATGTTACAGATTATCGCAATCCAAAACTTTTATGGGAGATTGCTCCTCCCACTTCATCTCCTTTATTGGGTCACGAAATAACAGCGGGTTTTGAAAGATTGGGACAGACATGGTCCAATCCTGTAATAAAAAAAGTAGCAAATGGTGATGGTTGGAAAATAGTCGCCTTTTTTGCAGGAGGATATGACACATGTAATGATCCAAATATGAGCTGTGGCTTTCTTCAAAAAGGAAATGCCATCTATGCAGTAGATATTGAAAATGGTTCTTTACTCTGGAGTTTTTCAACCGGTATGACTTACTCAATTCCAAGCGATATCTCTGCAATCGATACAAATAATGATGGTAATATAGATCGATTATATGTGGGAGACCTGGGAGGACAGCTCTGGCGTTTTGATATCGGAAACTTAAACAATACTGGTAGTTGGACTGGAAAAGTCATTTTCCGTTCTAATCAATCACCCTCAGAAAAAAGGAAGATATTCTATCCCCCCGACATCTCTTTTGAATCGGGGTATGAATGGGTATTCCTGGGAACCGGGGATAGAGAAAATCCAAAACAGGAAACAGGGACCGCAAGTTTCCCTACTCAGAATCGTTTATATGCAATCAAAGATAAAAATCTTTCAACTCCAATCACCGAGGCAGATCTTGTGGATGTAACAAGTGATATTTTACAGAAACCAAATCCAACACCCGAAGATATTGCTCTCCAAAATCAAACTCTGGCTAATCTAAATTCGAAAAGCGGTTGGTTTATTACTCTGGAGAACAAAGGAGAAAAATCGCTTTCCGCTCCTATCCTCTTTTCGAGGGTTGTCTATTATACCACTTTTACTCCCTCTTATCCCTCTGAGAACGATATCTGTTTTTTGGGTGAAGGAACGGCAAGGGTCTATGCTCTCCAGTATAAAACAGGAAGTGCGGCATTTAATTTTGATCTTGAAAATGATCCGGAGAGGCAGAAAATTATTTACAAATCAGACCGTTCAATGATAATCGGGGAAGGAATTCCATCACAAGTAGTGATCGCTATTGTTAAGGGAAATGTGGTGGGGTATATTGGTGTGGGAGGAGGAGTATTCTCTCCAGAGCTCTCGTCAAAAAAGAGCATCATTCCTCTTTATTGGAGAACTGTTTTTTAGCTTAAAGGAGAAGAAAGATGAAGAGAAGAACCTATTTTCTTCTAATATTATGCGCAGGTTTTTTGAATCTTTTATTTTTTGATGCAGTCCACCCTCAATTTAAGGAAAGGGAGAATTTCTTTCAATCAGGAATAATTAAAGAGATAAGCTGGGATAGAAATTCAATTGTTGTGAATGGGAAAAGGTATATTCTCACTTCGGAGACCAAGATTGTGGATCAAAAGGGAAATAAATTAAGCAAAGAAGAAATAAAGACAAATGTAGAGGTAGCCATCGACGCTTTCAGCGACTCAAGAGGGTTTTTGTTAAAAAGGATTGTTATCATTAAAGACAGGGGTGTTTAATCCTTTTCCCCAGCTTCCAGGAATTTATCACGCCATCGATAGTAAAGAGCTTAAAAGACCTGATGTTCTTGATAGATCTTGGAAACTAACTTTTTCTCCTTCCCCCAGAGGTGGATCAGTTTTAAACTCAGAAAATCTTCCGCAATTTATCACGATTAGAAAGTTATCGAATTGAGGATTGTGGGTAAATTATTGAAATCATTGGCGCTCCTGGCCCGACTCGAACGGGCGGCACACAGATTAGGAATCAAATGTTCTCAAAAGGCGATTCCCCTTTAAATTGCAAATAATTGTAAAATCAACAGGTTACAATCTCCATTTTGGAGTAACTTTCCTTTTTTTGGATTTTTTTGGTTTATCTAGAAAATACGGAGTCCCGATTTAAGCAACAAGGTCCAAAGGCTCAAGGGTTACCTTATAACCCAAACCGTTTAATCGTTTAACGAAATGATTCGTGATAGATTTGAAGTTTAATCGATCGAAATAATCAGCCCCCAGTTCATAATAAGGAATCCCTTTTTTGAGGATATGATAAGCGATCACCAGAATTGCGTGCCCTACCGCTACAGCTGCCTTCTTCTTTCCCTTACGTCGAACCATCCGATGAAACGGGACACCGAGATAAGTTTCCTTCGCTCGAGAGACTGCCCAGGAAGCTTCTATAAGAGCTCGCTTCCACCATCGACACCCCTTCCGAACCTTTCCGCCCTTCCGTTTCCCAGCACTCTCATTTTATTCCCAGGACAAAAACCCGCCCAGGAGGCCAGATGCCGATGATCGGGGAACCAGCTCATCTCTACCCCAATCTCAGAGACCATGACCTCCGCGATCTTCTGATCCACCCCAGGAATCGTCCTGAGAAGCTCGATCTCCTTCTGAAAATGGACAATACGGGTCTCCACCTCCCTGGTCACCCGCTCAATGGCCTCATCCAAAAAGTCCAGATGAGAGAGGATCTGTTCCAACATAAATCGAGGATGGGGACGAAAGCGTCCACGAAGGACCTCTCTCAGAAGAGGCAATTTCTTCCTCAATTTCCCCCGAGTCAGATCCGCCAGAACCTCTGGATCAGTGCTACCCGAAAGGATGGCCTCAAGCATGCCCCTTCCAGAAACCCCCATGACATCCGTAGCCACCGAGGAGAGCTTAAGATTAGCCGACTCGAGAAGTTTCTGCAGCCGATTGATCTCCCGGGTCCGCTCGTCAGTCAAGGATTTCCGATATCGAGTCAGATCTCGAAGATCCCGAACGGGCTCAGGAGGGATGAAACTCCCCTTGAGAAGTTCATGGGCCAAAAGATCCGCGATCCACTCACAATCCTTCGTATCCGTCTTTTTCCCAGGAACCGCCTTAAGATGGGCAGCATTGATCAAAAGAACTTCAAAGCTTCCCTCAAGAAGATTGAAGGCCGGCCTCCAGTAGACTCCTGTGCTTTCCATGGCCACATGGGTGACCCCATTGGCCCAAAGCCAATCATGAAGCACCATCAGATCCGAAGTCATCGTCCCAAAGCTACGAATCTTCTTCTTTACCTCCTCTCCATCCCGGATTAGGAGACAAGCCACAATCACCTTTTTATGGACATCCAACCCACAACACCTTTTGTAAATCACTTCCATCGCTCTCTCCTTTCTCAGTTATCTCCCGGGGATGTCTTTAAAGTAAAGAGTTTACCTGGTGTGCTCCCTAAAGAAGGGGCAACAGTTCGGGGTACCTTAAGACATACAGGTCAAGTTACACGCGGGCTTTGTGGCACCAAACAAAAGCCAACCTTCAGCCATGAAGATAACCTGAGAAAATTATACCATAAATCAATTTTCATCGTTCGTGGGTGTCAAAACGGTCATGGGAAGTTACACCATTCTTCTAAAACATTTTCTACCTAAATTGAGCGATTTTACGTCATTAATTGA
Organism: uncultured bacterium; assembly: GCA_938045955.1. Lineage (GTDB taxonomy): Bacteria > Desulfobacterota > BSN033 > BSN033 > UBA1163 > CALIBK01. The sequence continues at coordinate 5,384 of CALIBK010000134.1, forward strand.
ATCAAATATACTGGATTCCTGCTTCCGCAGGAATTACGACTGCCACCCAATGAATGAAAACGTCATTCCCGTGAAAACGGGAATCCAGAAGGGTTATCTTTAAACAATATTAAGAATCGCTCAATTTAGGTTCTATATAATTCCACGTGACCTATTTATGTGATATCGGATTTGTGCAGTTTATTTTATCACCATTTTAACCCAGAAGACTCCAACCCCTCGTTCCCTTAATATCCTTAACCTAAGACACAATATTATTCTAACACCCAGCTTCCTGCCAGCGGGAGCTTATTAAGGACTTAAAGCACTAAAGAACCTGGATCTGGACCAGGACCGGGTGGCGTCGGAAGTCATGGGGGTCCTGCCTGGTAGGGAAAAGATCTTTGCCGAATAACTTCACCCAAGCCCGCATCCAGCGCTGTGGGTGCATGTGGCCAGAAATGTCCTGGCCAGAGTTCCTCATAAATAAAAAGCGCTGGTGGCGGATGAATCGCAGTCTATACTCTCTGCCTCCTATAAGGCAAAAACCTTGGAATTCCTCTAGGAATTCAAATGGCGGTGGGATAAGGGAATACCTTCGGGGGGTTTCTTCCTGGACCGTTCCCTGGAGTCTTGCCTGACCTTTTTCTATCTCCTCGAAGAATATTGTGTTTCCCTGAGAACCATCAACATCGTGGAGCGCCTCAATTAAGGAATTTAAGGATCAAACCAAACCCATGGAGATGGTAGCCGGCGAAATAGCCTGCTACAAGCTCCTGACCTTTACCTCTTTAAAAACGATGTGTAATGTAAGGTCAACCAAAGTGAGCAAGGTACGCCTGAATCTGCCCTATTTTGAAAAAGTCACACAAAAAATTTACACTATCCTCAAGTTTTCCTGCAGGGAGTCGATAATTAATAAGGAAAGCAGGGAGATGTCAGATTATAATTTAGTTGCCCTTTGTTATGAATTCTGCAATTGCCTATAAAAGTTCATGTCGGTCGTCTATCTACATGCCTTCATCTTAACGTTGTTGGATTTTAAAAATATGTATCCAGAACGAGAGCTCATCATAAATTGAATTATAGGGGGATTAACTTATCATGATTACCATTAATAAAAAAATAGTTCTTGCCTTTTGCGTCATGGTGGCCCTTATTTTTATGATAGGGGGCGTAGGCTTTGTGGGCCTGTCGAATAAAATTAACGAGATGGAACAGTTTTTTCAAAGAGACTTGGCCCTGCTGGTGCAAGCTTTGCAAGTAGATACCGAAATGCTACAGCACCGCCGGTATGAAAAGGATTTTTTATTAAATATTGGCAAACCGGAAACTCAGATAAAATACCTGCAACAATTCCAGACAAAGGCAACCTCTATCCGGGAGAAAATCAAACAGGTGGATAGATTAAGCCAAGAAGATCAGCATTTAGCCCATGAACTGAAGCAACAATTGAGTACCTTGCTCTCTCTGTATGAAAAATACCACCAGGCGGTAATGGATTTGACGGGTCAACTTAAAAACCACCCGCACCTTACGCCGCAAAAAGCCAATGAACTTCTGACCCCTCACAAAAAAACCGTCCATACTCTGGAATCCATTATTGAAGCCGCGGTTAATGAAGTGTTGAAGAAAACTGAAGCCAAGGTGGTCAGGGCAATCGATCATGGCAAGTGGATGAAAAATGCGGTTTTTATCTTTGTGCTGTCTGGCTGTATTCTTGGCATAGGGCTGGGATGGTTTGTGAGCAGATCGGTTAACCGCCCTCTTAACCGGATTATGGAACATTTGGCAGCGGGGGCTACTCAAATGAGTTCTGCATCTTCCCAGGTATCATCGGCGAGTCAGTTCATGGCGGAAGGAGCCTCAGAGCAAGCGGCAGGGCTTCAAGAGACCTCTTCTTCGATTGAGGAGATGGCTTCTATGACGAAAAAGAATGCTGAGAACGCAGATCAGGCTAATAAGCTCATGATAGAAACGAGCAAGGTGGTAGAAGAAGCCAATAGAGCCATGAAGGAGCTTATTGATTCGATGAGCGGGATTTCGGCGACTTCGGAGGAGACGGCTAAGATTGTTAAGACTATAGATGAGATAGCTTTTCAGACTAATCTTTTAGCTTTGAATGCGGCTGTAGAGGCAGCAAGAGCAGGGGAGGCGGGAGCTGGTTTTGCTGTGGTAGCTGATGAGGTAAGAAATTTAGCTATGCGGGCAGCGGAAGCGGCCAAGAGTACGGCTAATTTGATTGCGGAATCGGTTAAAAAGATTAAGGATGGTTCGGAGATAGTGAGTAGGACCAATGAAGCTTTTGGAAAGGTAGCAGTTAGTTCTAAGAAGGTGGGGGAGTTAATGGCGGAGATAGCGGCTGCTTCGCAGGAGCAGGCGCAGGGGATAGAGCAGATAAACAAGGCAGTTTCCGAGATGGACAAGGTGGTGCAGAAGAATGCGGCTTCGGCGGAGGAGTCGGCTTCGGCCGCAGAGGAGATGAATTCGCAGGCGGAGGCTATGAGAGGCTTTGTGAGAGAGCTAATAGCCTTAGTGGGAGGCAGAAATGGGAATGGACTGGGTATTATGGAAGAGACGGCCTTGAAAAATATACAAGTTGAGGAGACAGGTGGTAATGGCGGTAAGAGAATAAAGGAAGTTGTTTCGAGAATTGGTGGTATAAAGAAAAGGAAAGAAAATGGCGAGTTTTTCAAAAAAAGGGACTTTGCCAAGTGAAGTTATTCCTTTAGAAGAAGGCAGTTTTAAAGAGTTTTAAAAATACCCCTAACATTAATCCCTCCTAATAAAGCCCCTTTCCTTTAAAATAAGGAGAGGGGTTATTTTTCTGAAGAAGTGTTAAGAAAATAGGATAAAGATTTTGGTTTCTCTCCCAAAAGTGATCATGAAAAATAGGTTCCTCTAAGAACTGGAAACGCATCGGGAACTCTGATAGAACTCATTTTGTTACTTTGATCAATTAACAGAAAGGAGGTCAGAGGCCGATGCGTATGGAAACTTATATCAGAAAAAGCTTGGGGATGAAAGCCCATTGGGTGACCGAGGT
>CALIBK010000135.1 GCA_938045955.1 uncultured bacterium
CTATTTTCGTTTATTCTTTTCGGAGTCCTTTTTGCCGTTGCCATTCTCTTTCATAAGATTAAACCGAGAACAGAGCGAGCCGTGGAACAAATTTTATTTAGAGAAAAATATATTTATCGGGAAACCCTGGGGGAATTTAGCAGGGCAATGGTCAGTATCCTGGATTTAAGATCTTTGACAAAAAGGATTTTCGAGACCATTACCCGAACCATGGGAGTGGAAAAGGCCTCGTTTTTTCTCCATAACGATGAAAGAGGAGGATTTGAGTTGTTTGAATCAAAAAATCTAAAACTTACCTCTTCCCATCCAGTGCTTTCTAAGAATTCTCCTCTCCCCCACTATTTACAGAAAATAGGAGAAATTGTGGTCAAAGAAGAATTAGCCAAGGGCGCCCATCTTCCGGAGCTAAAAGAGGTGGTTAAGCAGATGGATTCTATTGAAGCTGAGGTCAGCATCCCCTTCATTTCAAAGGGTCACCTCATTGGAATCCTCAATCTCAGTCATAAGTTTAGTAAAGATATTTATTCTCATGAGGATATCGAGCTTTTAACCACCCTTTCAAACCAGGCTGCTATTGCTATCGAGAATGCGAGACTCTATGAGGATTTAAAAAAATCTAAATCCTATATACGTCGAGCAGATCGCCTGGCCTCTTTAGGAACTCTTACGGCTGGACTGGCCCATGAGATTCGAAATCCCCTGGTAGCCATCAAGACTCTCACCCAACTCCTGCCGGAACGGCTTGATGATGAGGAATTTCGAAACCATTTTTTGAATATTGCCTCCGGGGAGGTAGACCGAATCTCATCCCTACTGAATGAACTTTTGGAATTTGCCAGGCCCTCTGATCCTAAATTGGAATTTGAGGATATTAATAGTATCTTAGATGGAATGGTTCTGCTTATTTCTACAGAGTCGAAAAAGAAACAGATTCAAATCATCAAACAGTATGACCCAGAATTACCCCGAATAAAGGTTGATCGGGAACAGATTAAACAGGTCTTCTTAAATATTTTATTAAATGCGATCGAAGCGACTCCTGAAAATGGTGAAATTCGAGTTAAAACTCGTTCTTTTAAGAAGCCTGGAGGAGAACCCTATGTGCAGATCGAATTTACGGATACAGGATGTGGTATTCCTTCTGAATATTTAGAAGAGATTTTTAACCCATTCTTTACCACCAAAACCACCGGAAGCGGGTTGGGCCTTTCCATTTCTAACCAGATCGTTCAGGACCATCGAGGTTATATTGAAGTTGAAAGTAAGGAAAGAAAGGGAAGTTCCTTTTACGTCAATCTCCCGATTAATCAGGATTATCCTAAAAGACGGAGAAGTGATTTGGAAGGAAGCCAAACTCCAAAGAATATCTCTATTTTTGAATAAAAATTATGAATTATCAGGAATTATTAATATCTCCGCTCATTCCCTCTTCCCTTATTCCGATAGCAAAAAAATCAGCTAAGGGTAAAGTGCCTGTTTTAATTTACGGGGAGCCAGGAACAGGAAAAGACTTATTGGCTAAGATTATCCATTTTACCGGGGACTGGAGATATTATCCATTTTTTACAGTGGATTGTAGAATCCTTGGCGAAGAGCCTTTTCAGGCCCAGCTCTCCCGGCTTTTGAAAGAGATTGAAAAAGAGGACCATCCCTTTACCCTCTATTTAAAAGAGGTAGGAAGGCTTGTTCCTCAGGATCAAATCCATCTCTTAGAATTAGTTGAGGAGGGTGTTTTCCAGAATGGAAAAGAGAAGAAGCTCTTATCCAATATTCGATTTATTTCTTCTTCCTCGGAGGATTTGAAAGTCAAGGTAACCCAGGGAAAATTTTTACAGGACCTCTATCATCGATTAGGGACTTTAACCCTTTTTCTTCCACCCCTCCGAGAGCGAACGAAAGAACTTCCCTTTATCGCCCAATATCTATTGGACGAGAACGCAAAAAAGATGAGAATCCGAAAGATAGGGATTTCCCCATCTGCATTAAAATTGTTAGAAAATTACTGGTGGCCTCGGAATTTGAGAGAATTAGAAGAAGTCTTACTTCGAAGTGCCATCTCCTCCGAGGGGGAAAAGATAATGGAAAAAGATCTCTTTTTTGAGACAGGGTCTGAAAAAAATCCATTGCTCTCTTTTCTTGAGAAGTTTGAAAAAAGGGAAACCTCAGATACGATTTCTCCCAGGGAAAACTCCACGCAAGACCCTTCTCTCTTCTTTATCGAATTGGTTCACAGAATAAAAAATCCATTGGTCTCCATTAAGACGTTCACTCAGCTTTTGAGAGATAAATTCAATGACCCTGAGTTCAGGGATTATTTCTATAAAATCGTAACCGAAGATATTGAAAAGATTGACGAGGTTCTCAATGGGCTGTTAAATTATATCAAAATTAATCATCCCATGGAGAAGAAAGGGACTGTTCATGCAGTCTTAGAAGAAGTACTCAAGAAATACGAATCACAGATTGAGCACAAACAGATAAAAGTCCTCCGAAAATTTGAAAGAGATCTTCCAGAGGTGATTCTTCATGAAGAACAATTAAGATACATCCTCGATTCTCTTCTCCAATATGCAATTCCTTCCATTCCCCCCCATGGAACAATCGGTTTTTTAACCAAATCCATGGATGGAATAAAAGGGAAGGATGAAGAAAAGCAACCTCAAGAAGGTAAGTATATCGAAATCCTGATCCTTTTTACTGGATTAAAAAAGCCCGTCGAACCCACCGAAACACTGTTTGGAATTCCCCTGAGTAAGGAGGAAGAACTTACAGATCTTGAGATTCGTCTCATCAGAGAGATCATTCAAAAAAATCGAGGAGAGATGAAATTTGAGGTGAACGAAAAGAAGTTAAGGACTTTAATCTCATTGAGACTTCCGATAGAAAGAAGGAGGGTCCTCTACTATCAAACTGATTCTTTTTAAGAGGAGTTCCTATGCTGAAGGAGGGAGTCAAAAAGAGCATTTTAGTAGTGGATGACGAGATCGGCACCCGGGAATCCCTGAAGATGATTCTCAAAGCCGATTATCAGGTTTTTTTAGCTAAGAATGCTGAAGAGACTTTCCAGCAATTGGAGACACATCCTTTTGACCTCATCCTTCTCGATATCATTCTTCCTGATACGGATGGTTTGAGAGTCCTCGAAAAGATTAAGCAGAGAGATCCAGAGCAGATGGTCATTATGATTACTGCAACTAAAACGGTGAAAACGGCGGTTGAGGCTATGAAATTAGGGGCCTATGACTATATTACAAAACCCTTCGATGTAGATGAGCTCCGTCTTATTATCAGTCGAGCCCTTTCCACCCAGGCTCTTAAAGAGGAGAATCAGCGTCTATGGATGGAGATCGATCGGAGTTTCGGGTTTGATAATATTATCGGAAAAAGTAAAGTCATGAAGGATATCTTTAAGATTGTCCGACAGGTGGCCAATACCCGATCTACGGTTCTCATCATGGGTGAGAGTGGGACAGGGAAAGAACTTATTGCACGAGCCATCCATTATCATAGCCCTCGAAAAAATCATCCTTTTGTTACCATCAATTGTGCTGCTATTCCGGATACTCTGATCGAGAGCGAGCTTTTCGGCCATGAAAAGGGTGCTTTTACCAATGCTATAGAACGAAAATTAGGGAGATTTGAGATAGCCCATCAAGGAACCCTTTTTCTCGACGAGATTGGTGAATTGAGTCTGATGACTCAAGCAAAAATTTTACGATTCTTAGAGGAGAAGGAATTTAATCGCGTGGGAGGGTCTAAAACGATCAAAGTGGATGTAAGACTGATTGCAGCCACCAATAAGGATCTTCCTCAACAGGTAAAAAAGGGGGAGTTTCGTGAAGATCTGTTCTATCGAATCAATGTTGTTCCTATTCTCCTCCCTCCCTTGAGGGAAAGGAAGGAGGATATTCCTTTATTGATCGACCATTTTATTAAAAAGTTTAATTCTGAGAATCAAAAGAATGTAAAAGGGGTAACTCCTGAAGCCCTCGAGGCAATGATCAATTATGATTGGCCAGGAAATGTTCGAGAACTTGAAAATCTTATCGAGCGGGTCGTGGCCTTGACCCAGAATGAATATATTCATCAAGAAGAACTTCCCATTCCTTTTACCTCCATTTCGAGAACCAATGGGTTAAAAGAGTCCGTCTTGAGCGGAAGGCTTTCCTTTACAAAAGCGGAAGAAGAATTTGAAAGAGAAATTATACTGGATGCCCTTAGAAGAACGAAATTTGTTCAATCTCACGCTGCAGAACTCCTGGGGATCAGTCGAAGGATTTTAAAATATAAAATGGATAAACTGGGTATCACAGAAGAACAATAGAATAAGTTTTTACTCAAAAATGTAAAATTTGTTCAATTTTGGTCGAAAATTAATATTATTTATAATTTCATAAGGTTATAAGAAATCCCATACCCTTTGCGCTTTATTTTCCATAGAAATTATTAAATTTTTCCAATTATTCACACCAATATTTCCCTTTCTTTTTCTATGATTAAGTAAAAATCATTAATAAAATCAATAAAATAAAAAGTTTTAAACTATTTCACCTTCATTTATTAAATGGCAAACTTCTTGCTAAATAGTTTTTATTACTAATGCATTATTTTGATATTAAAGGGAAAAATTATGGATACCAAAAAGAATTTACCAAATATACTAATTGTAGATGATGAAATTGGTCCCAGAGAATCTTTGAGAATGATCTTGAAACCTCACTATAATGTTTACGCGGTGGAAAGTGGATATGCTGCCATTCAAATGGTTCGCCAAATTGAGATGGATGTGATCACTTTAGACCTGAAGATGCCAGGAATGTCAGGAATTGATACCTTAAAAGAGATTCGTTTGATCGATCCAGATGTCATGATTATTATCATTACTGGATATGGGACTTTGAAGAGTGCTATTGAGGCTATCCGATACGGAGTCTTTGATTATATTCCAAAACCCTTTAATGTCCCTGAAATTATTTCCATTATCGAAAAATCCATTCAACGTAGAAAATTAAACCTTAAGATCAAAGAAGTTCTACGCCAATGTCCCAATTCTAATAAAAGTGAGCAAAACGAAGGGGCCTTCCCAAACCAGAACTCTTCGGAAGGTCAAGCCTGCCTTGAATTTTCAAAGGTTCTGGCCTATACCTTGGAGGAAAAAGATCCTTATACCTCAGGACACTCGGAAAGGGTCTGTTATTATTCAGATTTAATCTCAAAAAAGATTTCTCTTCCTCCCAAGGATAGAAATGAGATTCGAATTGCTTCCTACCTTCATGATATTGGAAAGATTGGGATCAGCAATCGGTTTATCAATAAGAAGGGGTCCCTCTCTTCCACGGAGTGGGCCATCATCAAACAACATACTCAAAAATCAATCGAACTTCTTATTCCACTGAAGCTTTCTCCTAATATCATATCCTATATCCAGCACCATCATGAACGTTATGATGGAACAGGATACCCGGATGGACTGGCAGGGGACCAGATTCCTCTTGGGGCGAGGATTATCTCTATCTCAGACGCTTACGATAGCATGACGTCTGATCGACCCTATCGAAAACCCCTTTCCAATGGAGAAGCCAAGAATGAATTGGTCAAAAATTCAGGAAAACAGTTTGATCCTCAATTGGTTTCGATATTTTTAGATTTATTAAATGAGATGGAAGAAATCTTTATGTTCAGGGATCATATGAAAGTCCCTTCCCTTTCTTATTAGGAGTCGATCGATGAACAAATTGATTCGTTGTGTCAACTGTGATGAAGTTTTTTTAAAGACCCCTTTTGACCGGAACCCAGAATACGACCCTCCTCTTCCTGGCAAACCTGAGTCCTTCCGGGTAACCCAAAGGGACGATTTCGAAGACTTCTTAAAAATCCATCGGGATCATCATTTAGAGCCACTTACTATTCTAAAAGATTCTTACATCAGCGAAGGACTTTATGGTGACCCCCTTCGCACTTCCTATTTTAAGGCAACCAATGGGAAAGAGGTATTTCTGATCAAGAGATTTAGGGAAGATATCCATCAACCTATGAGATATCAATTGATTTATGGGGATTATGAACTGAGGTTGCTTCGTCTTGAAGCTCAATCGGAGGCCATCTTAAAACAATGGCGATTCGAATTCAAAAAAAATCCCTCCCTTCTCGCTCAAGGAGAGGTCTTCCTCGGGATACTCCAGAAAGTCATCACCACCCTTCAAGTTAATCAGTTAGAAAGGTTTGATGAGGAATCCCCCTCCTCCCTTGAAATCTTTTATCGATTGGATGAAATTGGGTTAGCTTACCTTTTAAGGAACTGTAGAAACCGATTCAAAAGGGAGGATTACTCAGAGATAGAAGGATTTATTTTACGTCATAAAGATGACGGAGTCCTTTTACTGAAGGCTACCTATCAGATTCAAATCCATGAAAAGGTCAAAACTAAAAAGGAAGCCCTGCCAACCGTCCTCTCCTTAGAAAAGGAAAAAGCTCTGCAAAAAAAGAAACCTTGATTCATTCCATCCTTTTATTGACATTCCCATTTTCCTCTGTTAATTTTAAAAAAAAGGAATAAGCCCTGATGTCCTCTTCTTTGATCAGTCATACTCTCTTCAATCTCTCTATGGCCGTTTACGTGATCGCATTCCTTGGATACCTCCTCTTTTCGGTCTATCGTCACAACCGTTTAGGGATCCTTTCAACCATCATTCTTCTGTTAGGATGGATTCTACATTCCATCGGACTTGTTCTTCGCTGGATAGAAACTCACCAGACCGGATATGGTTATGTCCCCCTATCCAATATGTATGAATCCCTAATTTTTTTCTCATGGACCATCGTGCTCATTTATTTAATTTTAGAATTTCACTATCAACAACGATTGATTGGTGTCTTTGTGACCCCCTTTTCATTTTTGGCCATTGCCCTCACCTCCCTCATCCCAGGGGTCCAGCCTAAAATCACTCCCCTCGTTCCTGCTCTTCAGAGCAACTGGTTAGCAATCCATGTGACGACCTGTTTTTTTGGGTACGCTGCCTTTGCTGTCTCGTTTGGAATCAGTATCCTCTATCTGATTCAACAAAAGAAGATAAATGTCTATGGAGAGGCTTCAAAATGGCTGCCCTCTCTCAGCCTCCTGGATGAGATCAATTATCGATCGATTGTGATTGGTTTCCCGATGCTGACGTTAGGAATTATTACCGGTGCGGCCTGGGCAAATTATGCCTGGGGAAGTTACTGGAGTTGGGACCCCAAAGAGACTTGGTCCTTAATCACCTGGTTCGTCTATGCGGCCTTTTTACATGCCCGTTTGACTCGAGATTGGAGGGGTAAGAAGACAGCTGTTCTTTCTATTATAGGATTTATTTTTGTTCTCTTTACCTACTTTGGGGTGAACTACCTCATTTCTGGACTTCATAGTTATCTCTAAGAAGAAGGCTGAGACTTCATAATCGATAGAGCTCTTCATCGTACATATGAACCCAATTCTTCTTTAACACCTGGATGGCCTCCTCCATACGATCCACTCCCATGATGAGAACCGTTTTTTCTCCCGTTCCTAAACAGGTATAAAGGTAATTGACATTGATAGAGACCTCTTTAAGAGGCCTTAAAATGGCATTCAATCCCCCTGGATGGTTGGGGGCTTCTACAGCCAGAACCTCTGTAATTTTAATGGAGTAACCATGGCTTCGAAGGACATTGGCCGCCTTTTCAGGATCGTTTGCGACAAACCGAACTGCACTGATATCTGCGGTATCAGCAACACTTAAGGCAATGATATTAATTCCATTCTCGCCCAAATAGTCACTCACTTCGGCAAGCTTTCCAGGCACATTTTCAAGACTCACAGAAATCTGTTTTACAGGCATCTCTTTCTCCTCTCTTATTCGAGATAGTTATAACCTATGGATAAAGCGGTTTTATTCAATTTGAAAATCCCTGGCCTATTCCCAAAGGTGTCCTTGATGACATTGATCATTGTTTCCAGGGAGACCAGCCCTGTTTTTCGAATAAAGGTTCCCAGCATAATCATATTGGTGGCTTTATTTCCCCCCAGTTGTTTCGAAAGTTCATTGAGAGGGACTTCTATAATTTCGAGATCACCTCGGATAGGTCGAATTTCGATAAGACTGGAATTGATGAAGATGATTCCTCCGGTTTGAACTTGATTCTGAAATCGAACCATGGCAGGCGTATTCATGACTACGGCGTAGTCGGGCTCAGAGGCGACTGGTGAGGCGATCTCTTCTTTGGAGATGACCACCGTACAATTTGCCGTTCCTCCTCTCACTTCCGCACCATAGGAAGGAAGACAGGTGACATTCTTCCCCTCATACATTCCTCCTGTAGCAAGAAGATATCCCATGAGAATAATTCCCTGACCTCCAAATCCTGAAAATACGGTCTTAATTAACATCCTTCTTCTCTCCCGTGATATCCTTTATCACTCCTAATGGAAAGTGTTTTACCATCACCTCATCAATCCAATGGCAGGCCTCGACGGGGCTCATCTTCCAGTTGGTAGGACAAGGCGAAAGGATTTCTACCAGGGAGAAACCTAAACCTCTCATTTGAGCTCGAAAGGCCTTTTCAATAGCCCTTTTTGTCTTTAAAATGTTCGAGGGGGAATTTACAGCTGTTCTTTCAATATAGGCAGACCCCTTTGCGACGGCTAACATCTCACTCAAAGGGATTGGAAATCCATCCCGCCTCTCCTTTCTCCCTCCAGGGGAGGTCGTTGTATTTTGGCCAAGGATGGTAGTGGGAGCCATCTGGCCCCCTGTCATCCCATAGACTCCATTATTGACGAAAATTGTAGTAAAATTCTCACCCCTTGAGGCCGCATGGATGGTCTCCGCGGTACCAATGGCTGCGATATCTCCATCTCCCTGATAGGTGAAGACAATCCGGTCCGGAAGCGCCCGTTTAAGGCCTGTAGCTACAGCAGCTGCCCGACCATGGGAAGCCTCTCCCATATCCACATCGAAATAGAAATAGGCGAGGACCGCGCAGCCTGCCGGAGGAACACCAATTGTAATCTCCTGAATTCCAAGTTCATCGATCACCTCCCCGATCACTCGATGAATAATACTGTGGCCACAACCCGGGCAATAATGGAAAGGATTCTTTTTGATGGATTTAGGTCTCGAAAAAACTTTTTTCATTTTCCCTACCCCAACTTTTTCTGATAATAATAACTCGAAATGATTCTTGAAATTTCTAATGGGGTAGGAATGATTCCTCCCGGTCTTCCATAGAAGTGAATTTCTGCTCCTCCATCGACTGCCAGTTTCACATCTTCCACCATCTGGCCCATATTCATCTCAAAAACGAAGAGGTGTTTCACCTTTCTGGATATCTCTTTAAGAATTTTAGTAGGAAAAGGCCATAGAGAGATCGGTCGAAAAAGCCCAACTTTTAGCCCCTCTTCCCTTACCCTCTTGATCGCCCCTTTAGCAATTCTTGCAGCCGTGCCAAAGGCTACCACGATCATCTTCGCATCTTCAATGGAGAAGGTTTCCCACAGTAATTCTTCTTTACTAATCTTTTCATACTTCCTCATCAATTTCCAATTGTGTTCCTCTTCTTCAAAGGGGTCTAAAATAAGAGATCTAATGAAACGACTCGGTCTCCCTTTGGCACCGGTAATCGTCCATTCCTTGGGCGGTAACCTTTTTACCGGAATTTCTGGAGGTAACTCCACAGGTTCCATCATCTGTCCTAACATCCCATCTCCAAGGATCAAGACCGGGATCCGGTATTTATCTGCAAGATCAAAAGATTTATAGGTCAGGTCTCCGGCTTCCTGGCAGGAATTCGGAGCAAGAACGATCGTTCGATAGTCCCCATGACCTCCCCCTCGGGTGGCCTGAAAATAATCCGATTGGGAGGGGGCAATGTTTCCTAAACCAGGTCCACCCCGGCTCATATTTACAATGACAGCGGGGAGTTCCAAGGCGGAAAGAAAAGAGATTCCCTCTTGTTTTAGGCTTATCCCCGGTCCAGAGGAAGAGGTCATGACCCTTCCACCGGCCATACTTGCCCCAATGACCATGTGAATGGAAGCAATTTCGCTTTCAGCCTGGATGAACACCCCTCCTTCGATCTTTGAAAGACGCTCAGACATATACTCTGGAATTTCATTCTGCGGGGTGATCGGATAACCAAAATAGAATCGACACCCTGCCCTTATTGCAGCCTCAGCGATGACATGATTTCCCCTCATTAAAACCTTAGGCACGATACACCTCTATTGCGATTTCCGGACAAACTATGGCACAAAGGCCACACCCCGTACATTTTCGGTTTTCCTTTTTTAGATTCTTTTCGATGTAGAAGGCTGGATAATACCCCTTCTGGTTTAATCGGTCCGATGTTTCGATCAATTTTTTAGGACAAACAGAAACACAGAGTTTACAATCCTTACATAATTCTTGATCAATTTCTATCATTCCTTGAGCCAAGGTCATCACCCTTTAATTAAATTCTTGACGTTTTTAAATAATTATTATAAATTCAAACCACATTAAAATCAATTAGGGGGAAAAGATGGGGGTCTCTCTCGGTCGACTCGATCAGGAACCAAAACGATTAATCATGATCGGGGGAAAAGGAGGTGTTGGGAAATCCACCTGTGCATCCGCCATAGCCCTTCATTTTTCGAATCAGGGAAAAAAAACCCTTATCATTTCGAGTGATCCGACCCCTTCCCTTTCGGACATCTTTGAGATGAAGATTGGGGATCAAGAGACGCCGATTCAAACGGTTGGGAATCTATATGGAATTGAGATAAGCTCTGAGGTTGTCCTTAAAAAATGGAAAGAGCGGTTTGGTCCTGAAATCTATGAAGTGGTTTCCTCATTTGCTTCTGTAGATTATGATTTTGTGGATTATATTGGAGGGGCGCCAGGAATTGAAGAAGAATATATGCTAAATTATATTCTCGAACTGGTCGAGAGTGACCAATACGACTTGGTCGTTTGGGATACAGCTCCTGCAGGTCATACCCTCAGGCTCTTGCACCTTCCACAGATCTTTTTGAGGCATCTTGAGGCTGCAACAAAATTCTACATGAATTTATATAGTTATTTTGAAAAATTAAAGGAAAGTGTCAAGCTCAAGCGAAGCAAACGAACCCTCCTTGAGATCATTAGTGGATGGGAGAATTTAGCAGAGAAGGTGGTTAGCTTTATCCGGGATACTCAAAAATCTGAATTCATTATTGTAACTATTCCAGAGGCTTTAGGAGTAAAACAGACAGAAAGAATTCTAAAGGATTTCGATGAATATCAGCTCAAAGTCAATTATCTCATTGTGAATTATGTGATTAAAGAGGCCGATTGTGAATTTCATAAAACCCGAAAGGAAATGCAGGAGCATTATATTCAACAGCTCAGAGAGCTTTATGCTCATCGAATTCGGTTGATTGAACTTCCCCTTATGCCTCATGAAATTAAAGGGGTCGAGAGAATCCATAAAATCTCAGAGATTCTTTTTAACCAAAAATCTTAGATCAAGGAGGTAGTGATTCCCCTATGTCAATTTTGTCACGCCGTGCAAGGAGTTTAAAACCCTCCCCTACCCTGGCGATCAATGCGAAGGCAAAAGCCCTTCAGGCACAGGGGATTAGGGTTATCAGTTTTGGTGCAGGAGAACCTGACTTCGATACCCCTCAGAATATAAAAACCGCTGCCATAAAGGCAATTGAAGAAGGGTTTACAAAATATACCCCAGTGGGGGGAATCGACGAATTAAAAGATGCGATCATTAAAAAATTTCAAATAGATAATGGATTAACCTATAAACGATCTGAAATTTTGGTTTCATGTGGTGGGAAACACTCCTTTTATAATTTAGCTCAAGCTATTTTTGACCAGGGGGATGAGGTGATCATTCCTTCCCCTTATTGGGTTTCATATCCTCCCATGGTGGCTCTGGCAGAAGCAAGCCCTGTGATTGTAGAGACAAAGGAGGAAAATGGATTTAAACTGAGGATGGAAGATTTAAAGAAAGCGCTAACCCCGAGGACGAAAGCCCTGGTCTTAAATAGTCCTTCCAATCCCACGGGAAGTGTCTATTTCAAAGAAGATCTGGAAAAGATCGCTGAGTTAGC
Organism: uncultured bacterium; assembly: GCA_938045955.1. Lineage (GTDB taxonomy): Bacteria > Desulfobacterota > BSN033 > BSN033 > UBA1163 > CALIBK01. The sequence goes on from CALIBK010000135.1 coordinate 12,098, forward strand.
CATCGAGAATAATTTTTTTGTGATCTCAGACGAGATCTACGAAAAGATCGTCTATGACGATTTTAAATTTATTAGTATCGCTTCTTTGGGTGAAGAGATTAAAAAGAAGACGATCATCGTCCATGGGGTGGCTAAAACTTATGCGATGACCGGATGGAGAATCGGTTACACCGCAGGACCTGAAGAGATTATTTCTGCAATGAGTAATATTCAGAGTCAGAGCACCTCAAACCCCACCTCCATCAGCCAGAAGGCTTCGGTGGAGGCTCTCTTGGGCCCCCAGGATGAAGTGAAGAGAATGGTCTCTGCTTTTGAGAAAAGAAGAAATTATATCGTTCAGAGGCTCAATGAGATTCCAGGGGTTCATTGTTTAAACCCGATGGGAGCCTTTTATGTCTTTCCCAATTTCTCCTCCTATTATGGGCAATCCTATCAAGGGAAAAAGATCTCTAATTCTACGGAAATGGCTGACTACTTTCTGGAAGTGGCCAGAGTGGCGGTTGTCCCGGGAATTGAATTCGGAGCTGATCAGTTTCTGAGGCTCTCCTATGCGACCTCGATGGAGGAGATAGAAGAAGGGATGGATCGAATCGAAGAGGCTCTCAAGAAGTTAAGTTAGCCATGAATCCTATTTATCTCTCTCCTTGAAATAATCCTTGACAATCTGGCGGTGATCAAAGGCCATTTCTTCTGGCAGGCTGGATTCATTAAAAATTCCAATCTCAATGGCGTCGTCTTTAGCCTTAGGGATTCCTTTAGCTTTTGCAATATAAACTGTTGAAATACTATGGTGCCTCGGATCTCTTGAAGGGTCTGAATAGGTACGAAATTGACGAAGACTATGGATCTCTAAGTCAGTCTCCTCCTTGGCTTCCCTTTTTGCCGCCTCCTCCAGGGATTCCCCATAATCGACAAACCCACCTGGAAGTGCCCATCCAAAAGGAGGATTCTTTCTCTTAATCAAGATAATTCCTTTTGAGTCAATCTCAATAATAATATCCACGGTGGGAATGGGATTGCGGTAAACTTCAATTTCGTTCTGACATCTTGGACACTGGATCGTCTTCTTAGCCATGGTCTCCCTTATTTAACTTTTTCCTAAATTGAGCGATTTTTATTGAATTAGTAGTACCTAAATTGAGTGATTTTTCGTCATTCATTGAATCAAATATACTGGATTCCTGCTTCCGCAGGAATGACTACTGCCACCCAATGAATGAAAA
>CALIBK010000136.1 GCA_938045955.1 uncultured bacterium
CTCCAAGGTATGCCTCCTGAACTCTTGAATCTTCTTGAATTTTTTCTGGCGGACCTTCGGCAATGACCGAACCTTGGTGTAAGACTGTAATTATATTAGAAATTGACAAGACGAGGTCAATGTTATGTTCAATAAGAATAATTGTGATTTGATTTGCTAATTCTTTTATCAAACTGATCACCCTTGAAATTTCCTCTTTCGAAAGGCCAGAGGCTGGTTCATCCAAAAGAAAAAGCAAGGGATCTGTCGCTAATCCAATCCCAATATCCAGAATTCTCCTCTCCCCATGAGATAAATTTTTAGCGAGAAAATCCTTTTTCTGTAAAAGACCGATCTTTTGCAATATCTGGTATGTTTTTTCCTCAAGAAATTTATAAGATTCCGTTGAATAAATGAATTGATAATTTATTCCTGCTCGTGATTGAGCAGCTATCCTGATATTTTCAAACACCGAAAGGTCAAGGAATACACTAGTGATTTGAAAAGAACGTCCTATACCAAGTTTTGAAATGACGTAGGGAGGTAAGTTTGTAATGTTTGATCCTTTAAAGAAAATCTGGCCTGAAGTGGGTAATAAAAAACCATTAAGAAGATTAAATAACGTGGTTTTACCCGCTCCGTTAGGACCAATAATGGAGTGGATATGACCCGGCTTTACTTTAAGATCAACATTGTGTACGGCTCTTAGAGCCCCAAAATTTTTTGAAAGATTTTTTGTTTCTATAATGGGTTGATTCTCCATATCAAAAATTTTAGTTTTTCAATTTTGGAGGAAGGTTAAGGATTCTCCTGGCCTCCTCTGGGTTTGCAACCTCTCTATCTAATTCTCTTGCTATACGGACAATCTTATTCACCAATTCCGCGTTACTCTTAGCCCTTATACCTTTTGAAAGATAAATATTATCTTCAAATCCAACGCGCACATGGCCACCCATCAAAATCGCGATTGTGGCCATTTTAAATTCATCCAATCCGATAGCACAAACCGACCATGGGCTTTCTTGAGGGATGTTCCGAACCATATGAACAAGATTATCAATAGTGGCTGGAATACATCCTAAAACTCCCAAAACAAATTGAAAATAAAGTGGTTTTTCAATATGACCCATTTCTCCTAACACTTTGGCATTATTGATCATTCCAATATCATAGCATTCAATTTCTGGCTTAACACCACAACTCTTCATCGTCTCCGCCACATAAACCATATCAGGAAAGCTGTGAACCATGACAAACTTCAAGAGAAATTCTTTTTTTTTATGACTATAAATATCTATTACAGGGGAACCCGCATTAAATGATGCTAAATCGGGTTTTGTTAAAGGATTTTTGCATAATTCAGGGATGACAGAGATTCTTCCTTTTACACTCTCCTCAGGTATTTCTTTATATAACCATTCACCATCTACTCGCCTCCCTGAACCTCCTGTTGAGACATTAATTATGATATCGCATTTCTCTCGAATACCAATAATGGCTTCTTCAAACCATTTAGCCTTGTGTTCCCCTTTCCCTGTTTTAGGATTTCGCGCATGGAGATGAACCACAGAGGCACCAGCTTCATAAGCCTCTAAAGTGGCTTCTATTTGTTCTTTTGGCGTTTTTGGAAGGAAAGGATTATCTTCCGGAGAGGCCCCACCTGTAATTGCAGCTGTAATAATCAGTTTTTCCATAAAAACCTCCGAAGTTTATTATTACTAAACTAATAAGCTAAAAAAAATTTAACCCCTTCGGTAATTATAGATAATACAGAGCATTTTTACATTCTCATTTCCTAAAGCTCGTCCAGAATGTTCAATCCCTGAATCAAAATAAACACTATCACCCGGCTTTAAAATATATTTCTCTCCTCCAAAAATAAATTCTAACGTCCCTTCCAAAATAAATAAAAATTCCTCTCCATCATGTTTAAAACTTCCAACACTGTGAGAATCCACGGTAATAATATAAGGTTCCATATTCTTCCCAGCTTTTTTATACGCTAACGCTTCGTATCCATATCCACGGCGAAGCCCACCTGGGGCAACTTTTTTTCTTTCTTCAGGTTTGACAATTGTAATTTTTGAATCTACCTGCTCATCCATACTATTAATGAAAAAATATGTGATATCAACCCCCAATGCATATGCAATTTTATCGAGAGTTGAAAAAGGTGGTGTTCTATTAGAATTTTCAATTTGTGACAAATAGCCTTTCGTTAATCCAGTCATTTTTGCAAGCTGTTCTAAAGTAATCCCTCTACTCTTCCTTAGAGATTGGATTTTAGAAATAACTTCTTTTTCATTAAGTCGTGCCATTATCTTTATTTGTATACTATTTCTAAACTTTTGTCAAGAAAATAGTGCTCTTATATAAATCAAATTATCTCAATTTTGAATTATCCTCTTCCTCAAATCTGATTAACTATGTTTTAACAAATATTAAGTTACGATTCTTTCCCCTTGATTAATATCTCTCCTTATTTATAAAAACGATCCAACAAAAATACGGATCGCCTCATTATTAAAAAATAAAATAAGAGGAGAGCCTCCTTAGACTCTCCTCTTATTTTTAGTTGGTGCCGAAGGGGGGATTTGAACCCCCACGGGGATCGCCCACCACCCCCTCAAGATGGCGTGTCTACCAATTCCACCACTTCGGCAGCCCTGAATCGTTTTTCCTCTTCAATCTACTTCTTTGGTTCGGGGAGAGGAACCTGAGATGGAGCAGGAAGACCCTGGGACTCCACAGGAGCGCTTGTGACAGGTCTCTCCTTTAAGATGGTCGACGCTTTTCGTGTCGATGAAAACGTCAGGAGAAGTGATGTCATCATAAAGATTGCTGCTGCAACCGCCGTAAGTTTGGAGAGGAACCCCATCGCTCCTGCACTTCCGAAAAGGGTTTGGCTTGCCCCCCCAAAAGCTGCCCCCATCTCAGCACCCTTTCCTGCCTGAAGAAGGACAATCAAAATGAGTGCGAAACAAACCAAAATATGAACGATTACGACAAATGTCATTTCGTATGGCTTATGGGGTTTAAGATCTATTAATATATATCATATTTCTTTGAATCTGACAATCCTTGTAAAACTCTCTGCCTGGAGGCTCGCTCCACCGACAAGTGCTCCATCAATCCCGGGCTCAGCCATCAAGGCCTTAATATTTTCGGGGGTCACGCTTCCTCCATACTGGATTCGGACTCTTTCAGAGGTTCTTTTTGAAAAGAGCCCTTCTATCTTTTCCCGGATGAATCGATGAACCTCTCCCGCCTGTTCCGGAGATGCGGTCCTTCCGGTGCCAATGGCCCATACTGGCTCGTAGGCAATCACGATCTGACCCATCCTCTCTTCGTCTATTCCCTTTAATCCCTCCACTAATTGCCTCTCAACGACGGAGAAGGTCTTTCCTTCCTCTCTCTCCTCCAAACTCTCTCCTATACAGAAGATCACCTTTAAATCGGAGCGAATCGCTGATCTTATTTTTCGATTCACCATTTCATCCGTTTCTCCAAAGTATTGACGTCTCTCGGAATGACCTATGATGACATACTGGCATCCTATCTCTTTCAGCATCAAAGGAGAAACCTCCCCTGTAAAGGCCCCTTTTTCTTCCCAAAAAAGATTCTGGGCAGCAAGCTCAATAGAAGAATTCTTCAGTTCTTGTGCTACAGGATAGAGGGCTGTGAATGGAGGCGCAACTGCCACTTCCACCCCATAAATCCCCATAAGAGAAATCTTTAGAGCCTTAACTAACTCGAGAGCCTCTCCCACAGTTTTATTCATCTTCCAATTGCCTGCAATAAAGGGTAATCGTTCCATTGGTTAATTTTTCCTCAACACTTCGATTCCTGGTAATTTTTTCCCTTCAATAAATTCAAGGGAGGCTCCTCCTCCTGTGGAGAGATGCCCGATCCTTTCAGCCACCCCTGCTTTTCTGACAGCAGCAATGGAGTCTCCCCCGCCAACGATACTGAAAGCAGAGGAGTCTGCCACAGCCCTTGCAATAGCAAAGGTGCCCTGGCTAAAAGGTTCCATTTCAAAAACCCCCATCGGTCCATTCCAGAAGATGGTCTTTGCTTTTTTGATCTCTTCTGAAAATATTTCGATCGTTTCTGGACCAATATCCAGGCAGATCCAACCCGATGGAATCGAGTCATTTCGCACTACTTTTCTCGAGGCTTGAGGATCCATTCTCTCCGCCGCAACATGATCCTGAGGAAGAATAATCTTAACCCTCCCCTCCCCTCTCATTAGAAGCCGGTTTGAGAATTCGATTTGTTCCTCTTCAACCAGAGATTTCCCAACTTCAATCCCTCTTCCTTTTAGAAAGGTATAAGCCATCCCCCCTCCAATGAGGAGGGAATCTACCTTATTCAAGAGGTTTTCAATCACTCCAATCTTATCCGAAACCTTTGCCCCTCCTAATATCGCCACATAAGGTTTCTCAGGATGAATCAGGGCCTTCTCTAAACTTTCGATCTCCTTCATCATTAAAAACCCCGCGGCTACCTGAGAGACATATCGGGTCATCCCTTCGGTAGAAGCATGGGCCCGATGAGCTGCCCCAAACGCATCATTCACGTAAACCTCACAAAGCGATGCCAGTGCCCTGGAGAATCTTTCGTCATTCTTTTCTTCTTCGGGATGAAACCGAAGATTTTCAAGGAGAAGGATCTCCCCCTCCTTCATCCCCCCGATCATCCGTAAAACCTCATCTCCAATGCAATCGGGAGCCAGGGGAACGTTCTTCCCCAAGAGTTGAGATAACCTCTCTGCAACAGGCGCCAGACTATACTTTGGATCTCTCTTCCCCTTTGGTCTTCCAAGATGGGAGGCCACAATGACCTTCCCCCCCGCCTCAAGCGC
>CALIBK010000137.1 GCA_938045955.1 uncultured bacterium
ATTATTTAAAGATAACCCTTCTGGATTCCCGTTTTCACGGGAATGACGTTTTCATTTATTGATTGGTAGTTGTCATTCCTGCGGAAGCAGGAATCCAGTATATTTGATTCAATGAATGACGAAAAATCGCTCAATTTAGGAAGACAATGGGAGATAAAATATTTAGCGTAGAGAAGAACTTTTTAGAGATGTTCTCAGATTCTGAGTAGCTTCCCAGTTGACCTTTAGGGTCTCCGGATCGATGATCACCCCGTAGTCCTCCCTGGCTCTTTCAAGGGTGACGTAGCCTTCAAGAACATCTCGTTCAACCATCTCTGGATCTCGCTCTAAGGGATCCCCATAACCCCCACCCCCTGCAGCATCAATGATCACGACATCCCCGGGTTTAAGTTGCGTCAATCCAAAAGGATTTCCTGGAATCCCATTGACCAGGAATTGGGCCTTGGCACCCGGTTTTCCACCAAAAAGTCCTTCAGGAGGAAGAATATGTCTTCCAGCCTGAATCCCCAAGTTGACCGGAGGAAGAGGAGCATATTCATCATCAGGGACCTTAAAGACCTCCCTCTGCCCAAGGCCTCCTTTCATCTTCCCGGGGCCTCCAGAATCTGGGATCAGTTCTCTCCTTTCTACCAAAAGAGGGGTATCACTTTCAAAGATCTCAATCGGTGTATTTGCTCCATTGGCGGGAAAGATGTAGACATAGTGACCGTCATTCGTCGCACTCGCTCCCATACCACCTCCCCGGATGATCACAGAATGCCAGGGTTTTCCATCTCTCCTTCTTCCATAGAAAACATTCATCTGGGCAGGTGTTCCCCCGCTTGCTGCGATTACCTTGGTCGGAACGACTTCTGCAAGGGCCCGATAGATGATCTCAGTAATATAATGTCCAATAACCAGACGAGCAGCCACCGCTGCGGGAAATTTACAATTCACCACACTTCCTTCAGGAGCTATGAGTTGGATGGGCCTGGCACACCCTTCATTATTTGGTATATCGGGTCCAAACATACTCTTGATCGCCATAAACACATAGGCATAGGTGAAGTTGTAAACCACATTTCCCCCCCAGTTGACCTGAGGGGAGGAGCCTGAAAGATCGACGATAATATCGCTTCCTTTAACCTCGACGGCAGCTTTGATCACAACCTCCTCCTGTCCTTTCATCTGTTCGATTCTTCCTTCAGCCCGATAGATTCCGTCCGGAATCTTCTCGATCTCTTCACGGATGCTTCGCTCTGTTCGGGTAATAATCTGTTCTGCCAGATCGTCGAGATCGTCCATCTCATACTCTTTAAGCATCTGACAGATCTTTTCCGAACAGACATAATTGGCTGCAATCTGAGAACGGATGTCCCCTATCACTTCATCCGGGGTTCGGACATTCCAGCGAATTATATCCAGAAGGGATTGATTGAGAATGCCCCCGTCATAAAGTTTTACGAGTGGGATGAAAAGACCCTCTTCAAAGACGTCGTGATTGTCCGAGGAAACACGGCCACCAATATCGGAATGATGAAAGACACAGGCCGTAAAAGCCACCAGTTTATCCTTATAAAAAATGGGACTTATGACACAGACATCATTGAGATGTCCTGCGAGGGCCCAGGGGTCATTCGTGATAAAGATATCCCCTGGCCTGTAGATTTCAGGAGGGAGTTTGGTGACAAGATTCTTAATTCCTAAGGCCATGGCCCCGGACTGTCCGGGAGTAGCAAACGTTCCTTGAGCCAGCTCTCGGCCTTTCTGGTCGGTAAACATACAGGTATAATCGTGAGCATCTCTAAGAAGACTGGAGAAAGCCGTCCGGGCTACAGCACTATCCGATTCATCCACGATGGAGATCAATCTTCGCCATAAAATCTCAAGGGTCACCGGGTCAAACTCTTTTTTTCCCATCTTTTTATCTCCTTATAAAGGTAGTTCCTTTTGGGATTTACTCTCTTTTAAGATCTACCCAGAGAAATCCAAGTTCATCGACTGTGACCGTAGCATCCTCCCCCACCACGAGAGTGGATTCTCTCTCCTCGATGATGGCTGGACCTTGAAAGGTGGCTTTCGGAGGAAGGAGATACCGATTATAAACGGTATAGGGGATAAACTCCTTTGCCATCGGTGAGTAAGCCATTCTCTTCCCCTTGATTGCCCGGGTGAGGGATTTCCCCTCACTTTCCAGTTTCGGGAACTGAATGAGTCGCTCCGGAAGGCTTGCTCTTACTTTAAAATTGATGAACTCCACCTCGGAATCAGGGTAGGTTCGACCATAAAGTTTTTGATAGATTTCATCAAAGAGCTTTCTCACTTCGGCTGTATTAAGCTTCCTGAAATCTCTTTCGGCAATAGGGACATGGGTTTCTGATCCCTGTCCGATAAACCGCATATCCAGGGATCGCTCGAACTGGATCTCCTTCTCCTCTCCTCCTTTTTTTAAGATGGATAAGGCCTCCGCCTCCAACTGTTGGAAGATCTTCTCTATTTCATTGAAGTCCGCCTCGTTGAGAGGGACCTTGTGGCTTCTTAAGAGGTCAAAGGCACGCGGGGCCGTGAAGAAACCTAATGCCGATCCAACTCCTGCATTAGGAGGAACCAGGATCCGTGGGGCACCCAATTTTTTCGCCAATCCATAGGCGTGGACAGGTCCAGCTCCTCCGAAGGCCACAATGGTCACGATCTTAGGATTTCCTCCTTTTTCAGCGATGTGAGTCTTTGCCGCTGCGGCCATGGTTTCGTTGATAAGATCGTGGATACCCCAAACTGCCTGAATAAAAGGGACGTTCAGAGGTCTGGCCACCTTCTCCTCCACTCCCCTTCGTGCAGCTTCCTTATCCAGTTTCATCTCCCCACCCAGGAAATAATTTTCGTCAAGGTAGCCAAGGAGAAGATCCGCATCGGTGACACAAGGTTCGGTGCCTCCTCTGCCGTAACAGATAGGCCCAGGATCGGCTCCAGAGCTTTCCGGGCCTACCTGAAGGGTTCCCATCCGACTGATCTTTGCGATGCTTCCTCCTCCTGCTCCAATCTCCATCAAATCGACCACGGGGACCTGAATGGTAAGGCCACTTCCCTTCATGAATCTCTGAACCCGACCCACCTCGAAAGTTGGGACTACCCCTGCGACCCCTTTCTGAATGAGGCAGGATTTGGCGGTCGTTCCTCCCATATCAAAACAGAACATCTCGGAGATGTTGAACAGTTTCCCGTAATATTGACCGGCAATCACCGCAGCGGTCGGCCCTGATTCGATGATCCTTACAGGAAACTGAGCGGCTGTTTCTACGGAGGTTACCCCCCCACTTGAAAGCATAATAAAGAGTTTTCCATCAAAGCCAATCGACTGGAGTCTACGGGCGAGTCGAGAAAGATACCTTCCTGTTAAGGGTTTTACATAGGCATTCGTGACCGTGGTACTCGTCCGTTCATATTCTTTGATCTGGGGAAGGACATGGTAGGAGATGGACACGGAGACCTCTGGAGCTTCCTCTTCGATAATCTTTTTTAGCATGAGTTCATGAGTTGGATTTTCGAAGGAGTTAATCAGACAGACCGCGATCGATTCCACCTTCATATCCAGAAGCCTTCGAACGACCTGTCTGGCTTCCTCGGGGTCAAGAGGTTTCAAGATGGTCCCATCACTCCGTACCCTTTCATCCACTTCAAATCGGAGATGTCTCGGGATCAGCGGTTTTGGGAACTCTGCAAAGATATCGTATGGGGCATATCGGAGTCCTCTTCCAATCTCCAGGACATCCCGAAAGCCTTTTGTGGTGATGAGGCCAGTTCTGGCTCCCTTCCTTTCAATGATGGAATTGATGACCAGTGTGGTTCCGTGGATGACTTCATCCATATTTTTTACAAATCCAGGGGTAACCTTTTCCATCTCACGGATTCCAAATTCCACTGCATCGGAGGGATCTTTGGGAGTCGTTAGACACTTATAGATTTTCAATTCTCCCGTTCGATCATTGAGAAGGACAAAATCCGTAAAGGTCCCTCCAATATCACATCCCAGTCGATAGAATTTTTCCTCCATCTTTTTTCTCCTTGGATTGAGGTCCGGGGAGCGTCTACGGGGCTCTTCGATGCCATTCTTTTAATATATATTTTTGAATCTTTCCACTTGCGGTTTTGGGAAGGCTTTCCACGAATTCGACATATTTGGGAATTTTATATTTTCCCACTTTCCCCCGAAGGAATTGGAGGGCCTCTTCTTCGGTCATTTCTTCTCCAGGTTTAAGAACAATATAAGCCTTTCCAACCTCTCCCCATTTCTCATCAGGGACTCCTATGATGGCCACATCAAAGATCTTCGGGTGGGTAAAGAAGACCTTTTCAATTTCTGCCGGATAAACATTTTCGCCCCCACTGATATACATATCCTTCTCTCGATCAACAATATAGATGTACCCCTCTTCGTCTTTCTTTGCCAGATCTCCTGTATAAAGCCAGCCATTTTTGATGGATTCAGAGGTCAGATCAGGACGATTCCAGTACCCACTCATAAGGGTAGGACCCCGGAGGATGATTTCCCCAACCTCCCCTGGAGCTACCTCTTTCCCTTCTTTGTTAATGATCCTTACCTCCCCATGGAAGACAGGAAGTCCCACGGATCCCATCTTCTCAACCGCCTTTTCGGTCGGGAGAAAAGTAATGGTTGAGGCTTCGGTTTGGCCGAAGATCTGGGAGATGAGAATTCCCTTTTTTAGATATTCTTGTAAAAGGGCAATGGGGATTCTTTCTCCTCCAGTGAAGTAACATCGAACCGAGCGAAGATCATATTCCGAAAGATCGCACTCCTGAAGAATGAATTGGTAGACTGTGGCTGGAAGTTCAACGATGGTCACCCTGTATCGCTCGATCGCCTCGAGAATCTCCCTCGGTCGAAATCTCCTCTTCAAGATGAGAGTCCCCCCTTTATAGAGAACTGGAGCAGATTCGACCAGGAGTCCTCCCGAATGGAACATGGGTCTGGAAACAATCATAATATCTTTAGAGGTTAGTTGATAGACCATATCTGCGTTTAGAACATTAAAGAATGTCTTTCGGTGGGAGAGGACGGCCCCTTTGGGGATACCCGTCGTTCCGGAGGTGTACATGATGATATGGGGATCTTCTCCTCCTGCGGAGTAGTCAAACCGGGGTTCATGAGAGGATTGAGGTGCAATCGCTTTTTCGTAAGGGATCGCCCAGTCGGGGGAGGGATCTCCTACGACCAGATAATTTCCATTGGAAAACGAAAGATGGGAACGGAGAGAGGTTATCATAGGTTCGAATTCGGGTTCGAAGATAAGAAATCGTGCCCCACTATCTTTAAGGATAAACTCAATCTCAGGTTCGGCTAAACGCCAGTTCAAAGGGACCAGAATGGCTCCCATCAAAGAAAGGGCAAAAAATATCTCAAGGTATTGGGGACAATTATGGAGAAGGACGGCTACCCGATCTCCCTTTTTGACTCCTAATTGATTAAGGAGATGGCAGAGTTGATGAATCCGTTCGTTGAATCGTTGATAGGTAATCGGATGGTCCTCAAAAAATAAAGCCTCTTTGTGAGGCTGAAGCATACTCCATTTCTTAATCCAGTGGCCTACGTTAATCATTTTATCGGTGGACGAATCGGGCATTTACTTTAGGACCGTTCTTCAAAAAGTTCTCCATTCCAATCCTCATATCTTCGGTAAGTAAACATTCCCCGAAAAGCTTGGCCTCAAGTCTCAGCCCTTCTTCCAATGTCATCTTTGCGCCTTCAAGGACGGCCCTCTGAAGGATGGAATCAATCTTTCGGCTTAAATGTCCGATATCGACTTCAGGGAGAGAGGGAGGAATGGGGATGGGACCTTTAGGAATAGGAGGAATCTTCAATTCTCCCGAGCAAATCTTTTTCACCCAATCAATAGCCACCTCAATGAGATCTCCATCCACCTCCTCATGAATTAGTCCAATCTCTTTGGCCTGAGCGGAGGAGATAGGATTTGCAGTTCTCAGAATAGGCCACGCCCTTTCTATTCCGATCAGTCTGGGGAGCCTTTGAGTTCCTCCATTTCCGGGGATGATCCCCAGACGAGGTTCCGGCTGGGCGATAAAGACTTTTTGACCTTTTTTTGCAATCCGTGCGGTGCAGGCCATGGCCATCTCATTTCCACCACCGAATGCGAGTCCATTCATTGCACAGACGACAGGTTTTCCGAGGTTTTCAATGAGATTGAGGACAGACATCCCGTTCAAACAATTCGCCTCTGCTTCTTCAGGGGTTTTCTGAGCGGCGAGCATTCCGATATCTGCCCCGGAAACGAATGCCCTTGTCCCGAAGCCGGTCAACACCGCGCCAATGATCTTTGGGTCTTTTTGAATCTCTGTAAAGATTTCTCTTAATTGTTCATAAACATCATGATTGAGGGCATTGAGGACCTTGGGTCTTCGAATCTTGACAATGGCTACCTCCCCCCTGTCCTCTCTAAAGACAACTGGAATCTTCCAGGGCTCGCCCGATAATGCCTGTTTTTTTAGAATCTCAGCGACCTTGAACCCGGGATTCTCCTGAGCATAAGAATTGACCAGCTCCAGAGCCTTTCCCACTCCTATTCGATTCATCATCTGGAAAGGAGGATCCATCACCAGCCCCACGTCGATCGCCATTTCAAAATCCCCGATATTGGTGATCCCGCTTTCCAAAATCTCACAGGCCATTCCGAAATAGGCTCCCATCACTCTTTTTGAGATACCCTCGTAAAGTTCATCACTATATTCTACCGTCTCTCCTTTCTCTGGAGTCTCCCAGGGCTTTCCAGATTTCACCTGTTCATCAAGAATTTTCGGTGAACGATACCATGGCATAATTTTTGAGTGCATTTCGCTGAGACCATGTTGAGTGAGGGGATTTCCACCCGAAAGATTATGAGCTGTAAAAGGGCCCACTCCCATACCAAGGGCTTTCTGGACGATGACATCCGCCTGTTTCACGGTCGCCAATCCCTCTTCCACCGTGAGAGCGGCTGCCAAGAAAAGCCCTTCAAAAATAGGGTTGACCGCATATCCATATCGGCTTTTGACCTTTATGGGAGCCTTTCCAATAAGCTCATAGAATTTCATCAGATACTCGAGGACTGAAGGATCCGTTTCTTTCATCGGAACAAGTTCAACAAGGATGTTCCGTTCAGCAGGAAAGAAATAATGGATGACCAGGCATCGCGTTTTGTCCTCCATCTTTTCAAAAATCTCTTCAGGAACCATATGGGAGGAATTGGAGGCAAGGATGGCTCCTTTAGGACAGACCCTTTGACATTCCTCAAAGATCTTATGCTTCACTTCCACTCGTTCAAAGGCCGCCTCAATCACCAGGTCCGCATCGGCAAGTTTTCCATAATCTTTGGTAAAGATCATATTATTGAAAATTCGGTCTGCTTCTTCCTTTTTGAGGACTTTTTTCTCAACCGCTTTAGCCATTTTCGATTCGACCTTCTTGGAGCCTGCCTCCAGGGCCGCCTGAAGGATATCGACAACGACGACAGGGACATCGTATCCATAAAGATTCTGGCTGAAGTGGAGGGCAATGTCAGGCCCGATATTTCCTGAGCCAATGACCCCAACTTTACGAATGGTTCTTCCAAACATTGTAAATGCCATAAGTTGCCTCCATTAAATTTAAAATTCGAATCTCGAAATCTGAAATCCTATGGAATTAAAAGATACTCGGCTCTTTGAACTCTCCGTAGACCTCTTTAAAAACCCTGGTCATCTCACCGACGGTCGCATAGGCCTTACAACATTCGAGAAGATAGGGCATCACATTTTTTTCTTCCCTTGCAGCCTTCTCGAGTTCTTTGAGGAGCTGAACGACCTTTCGATTATCTCTCTCCCGTCTTACCTCTTTCAACCTCTGGATCTGCTCCTCCGCGGACTCCCAGCGATATTCGTGGAGTTCCACCTCCATTTCTTCCCCTTCCGTATATTTGTTGACTCCCACCTTGATGAGTTCTCCCCGTTGAATCCCTTTCTCGAACTCGTAGGCCTGCTTTGCAACCTCCCGCTGAATATAGCCGGTTTCTACAGCCCTGATCATTCCTCCGATTTCGTCAATTCGTCTCATCTCTTCAAGGATTTTCTGTTCCATCTGTTTCGTTAAGGTTTCGATGAAATAGGAGCCTGCGAGAGGGTCCACTGTATCCCGCAGTCCGATCTCCTCCATCAGGATCTGGAATGTCCTCAGCGAAAGGAGGGCTGCTCGAGGGGTGGGGATGGTGTAGGCTTCATCAAATGAGCATAAAGCGGTGGTTTGAGCCCCCCCTAATGCCGCTGCAAGGGCATAGTAGGCTCCTCGAATAATATTATTTTCGGGTTGGGCCTTTGTCATTCCATAGCCTCCACCCCCAAAGATTCCCCGGAGAAAGAGGGATCGTTTATCCTTGGCTCCATAACGTTCCTTTAAGTTGATAGCCCAGAGTTTTCGGGCAGCACGAAACTTAGCGACCTGTTCCCAGAGATTCCCAAACACATTGAGGTTGAACGTAAATCCCCTTACGAAATCATCGATCTCATAACCCCGGCGAAGCACTTCTTCAATATAGGTATTGGCAATTTGAAAGGCGTAGGCAATCTCCTGGGCTGGGGTGCACCCTGATTCTCGAATATGATAACCACAGACACTCACGGGATTGGTTCGGGGAAGCTCTTTCATTGAATATTCGATAGTATCCCCGATGAGGCGAACCGCGGGCTGAACAGGAAAGATCCAGGCACCCCTGCCAATCATCTCTTTCAGGATATCATTCTGAGGGGTTGCACTGATTCTATCTTTGGAATATCCGAATTTTTCAGCAACCGCCTGAAACATGGCTAACATGATACTGGCGACAGCATTGATGGTCAAGCCTACCCCGATCCGATCAAGGGGAATCCCCTCAAAGGCAATCTCGAAATCACGGAGGGTATCTACAGCCATCCCGACACGCCCCACTTCTCCCTCTGCCAGCGGATCATCCGAGTCAAGACCCATCTGGGTGGGAAGATCAAAGGCCACATTCAGACCTGTCTGACCATGAGAGATCATCAGCTTGAAACGTTCATTGGTTTCCCTTGGGGTCCCGAACCCTGTATACTGACGGGTCGTCCATTCCCGACTCCGATAACCCAGAGGATGAATGCCCCGGGTAAAGGGGTATTCTCCCGGGAGAGGGATATCTTTTTCAGGATCGAAACCCACCTCTTCTAAATCCTTCTGGGTATAGACAGGCTTCACATGAATCCCGGATTGAAGAATGACATCAAGGATTTCATCTTTCTCATTTTTGATATAACGTGCTACTCCCATATATAACCCCCAAAATCCAAAATCCGAATCTCGAATCTTTTTTTTGAAGTAAATACCTGATCTGGATTTCGAGATTCGAATTTAGAGTCTCCCCGATTCCGATCGGGGTCTTACGTGTTCTTTAATCCAAGAGACGATGGTCTCAAAAGGGGTACCTCCGGGGAAAACTCCCTGGACCCCAAGCTGATGAAGGGCCGAAATATCTCTTTTTGGAATAACCCCTCCAACGACGACCAGAGCATCCTCAAGGTTTTTCTCTTTAAGCCTTTTCATTAATTTTTCACAGATGGGGAGATGGGCACCGGACATGATCGATAAACCGATCACATCGACATCCTCTTGAATCGCAGTATTCACAATCTGATCGATGGTTTGATGAAGACCGGTATAGATGACCTCCATTCCAGCATCACGGAGGGCCTGGGCGACCACTTTAGCTCCTCGATCGTGTCCATCTAACCCCGGTTTGGCGACTAAAACTCTGATCTTTTTTTCCATGGGTTTTCACCTTCTTTCAATGAACCTATGGAGTCACTCTTCCTTTACTGATCTCACGAAGAATGATTTCCTTTCCCCGTTCTAAATGATCCCGGACCAGTTTTTCTACCACCCGGGGTTTCTTTTCCTTCATCGCCTTTAACATCTGACGATGGTCGGTAATAGAGGTTTGAAACCCCCCTGGGGCATGGAGCAAGGCTGAACGGTAACGAAAGAAATAATCCCTGAAATTATTGATCAATTCGATCAATTTTTTGCTTTTACAGGCTTTATAGAGGAGATCGTGAAATTCGGTGTGAAGCTGGATCAGCTTTTCATGGTCTCCTTTTTTTAAAGCACTTTCGGATTCATCCACTTTTTTCTCCAGGGTTGAGAGTTTATCGGGGGTGATATGAAGGGTCGCTAAATAAGCGGCATAGCTTTCAAGGGCACTTCGGATACCGAAGATCTCTTCTACGTCTTCCCTCGTGAACTCCCGAACGGCGAATCCCCCTTTTGGAAGTCGGCGGACCAGATCATCTCGCTCCAGTTTATAAAAGGCTTCACGGACGGGAGTGCGGCTGATGCCGACCTGATTGGCGATCTGCTCTTCGACCAGACGCTGCCCGGCCTTCAACTTTCCATAGAGGATGGACTTTTTGAGGGATTCATAGACTTCCTCCCGGAGAGGTTTCCGCTTGCTCACCCGAACCATTCCAAAGGTCTTTTCCATTGGGGGATAACCTCCTCCTTAGTATTATGTATACTGTATCCAGAAGTCTCTTATACGCCACCCACGAACCATTTGTCAAGGTTTTTTTCTTTCGAAGGAAATAAGGGAATTTAAATATCCATATCCCTTGAGAATCTCTCCCGCTAAATCGATCACTTTTCGCGACCGATCCAGGATCGCTGTATCACTGGTAGCAATAATTCCTGAAAACTCGTTCAGAATCTTTTCAGGATAGGGATGGGTCTGGGCGTCCCCTTGAATTCCCTCATTTTTAAGGAGTTCTCGAACCTCTTTTGCCAGAACCCCGCTTTTACTCATCGGGGCATCGAAGAGAAATAGGGTATCGCGAGGTTTTAATCTTTTGAGACAGTGAAGGATTAACTGGATCGCTTTACCCGTTAATTCAGTCGGTTTATACCTTGAGGAAAGACCGGAGATATCCCGTATGAATCCATCATCTCCAAGGATGAGGGGAGATCCCGAGAGTCCTGCCTCGATTGTAATGAGGATATTGTATCCATCGATGGCCAGGGCCTTGTTTCGGATTTTTGAGAGAGAGACTTTTTTTCTTTTTCTTAAGTTCGAATCTTTATCTGAAAAGACCCCTCGATGAAGGAGGTCTCTCTCGGCCTTTCCCAGAGTGTAGCGATTCCCTACCAGGTCCAGGGAGGCCTTTCTTGGATATCCTCGATTGAGGAGAAATCGAAAATCCTCTGCCGCGTTCTGGAGATCTATCCAACTCTTTTTCATTTTCTTCCTATCGTAATCTCTAAAAGAGAAAATTTCCATTGACAAAAATTGAAATTTTTTAAACAATTTAAACAAAGAACTTTCATTTAATGAAAGGAGGAGGCCATGGGAGCGGAAGAGATTAAAATCTATACTACCCCGACTTGACCCTATTGCAAAATGGCGAAAGAGTTTCTTTCCCAGAAAGGGTACAAATTTACAGAGTATGACGTGACCAAAGATCGCGCGGCACTCGACGAGATGGTGAAAATCTCGGGAGCAAGAAGTGTTCCTGTGATTTCGGCCTGCAATGAGGTCATGGTCGGATTTGATCGTTCACGCCTCGAGGAGATGCTCAACTGCATCAAGCAGAGAAGCGAGGTGTAATAAAATTGGATTAAGGGATCAGGATAGATTAATCTTTTGGAGGCGTTGTTTCAGAAACTGACCGGTGTAGGATCGGGGGGAGTCCATAATCACCTCTGGGGGGCCCTCTGCGACGATTCTTCCCCCCTCCTCTCCCCCCTCCGGGCCAAGATCTATAATATAGTCGGCCCTTCGAATTAAATCCAGATTATGTTCGATCACGATCAAGGAGTGACCGAGGGAGAGGAGTTTTTGAAACGTTTTTAAAAGGAGTTCGACATCGGCCATGTGGAGCCCAGTCGTGGGTTCATCAAAAATGAAGAGATTTCTTCCTTCCCGAAGCTGGCCAATATGGTGCGCCAGTTTCAGTCGCTGGGACTCCCCTCCGCTGAGTGTATTCGTTGGCTGGCCAAGGGTAAGATAACCGAGCCCTACCTCTTTTAATACTTGGAGCTTTGAAAGAATCCTGGGATGACCTTTAAAAAACAGAAGAGCCTCATCCACGGTCATCTCCAACACCTCTGAAATATTCTTATTCTGGTAACGGATTTTTAGAATCTCAGGTTTAAACCTCTTTCCTTCGCAAGACTCACAGGTGATAATGACATCCTCAAGGAACTGCATATCCAGAATTTGAAGGCCTGCTCCCTGGCAGGTTTCACATCTTCCTCCCTCTGTGTTGAAGGAGAAGTGACGGGGTTTGAGTCCATACTTTTTAGCCTCCCGGGTACTGGCGAAAAGATCTCGAATGTCCCCAAAAACCTTGATATAGGTGGCACTATTTGATCGAAGGCTCTTCCCGATGGGGGATTGGTCCACCAAAATAATATCCTCAATTTGCTCAAGACCCTCGATGGAATCGAATTTACCCTTTTCAAATTCGGAATCGTTTTTTACCCCTGCATAAAGGATATTGTGAACCAGTGTCGTTTTCCCTGCCCCTGATACTCCTGTAATGCAGACCAAGATTCCCAGAGGGATCCGAACATCAATCCCTTTTAGGTTATGCTCACGTGCATTATGAATGGTAATCCATCCTTTCGGGGTTCTTCGAGAATAGGGGAAGACTCCATGGAATCCATCCCTCAGATATTTTCCTGTAAGGGAGGATTCGCTTTTTAAAAGGGCATCGAGCCCTCCCTGAAAGACCACCTCACCTCCATTTCTTCCAGCACCCGGTCCAAGGTCTATGATATGGTCAGCGGATCGAATCACCTCAGGATCGTGTTCCACCACAACGATCGTATTTCCTCTATTGCGGAGCTGTTCAAGGGCTCGAAGGAGACGCCCGGTATCCCTGGAGTGAAGACCGATACTGGGTTCATCCAGGACATAAAGGGTTTCGGTGAGAGAAGACCCCAGTGCCCTTGCGAGGGTGATCCGCTGATACTCCCCTCCAGAAAGGGTTCGAGTTTGACGGGATAGGGTGAGATACCCCAAACCGACTTCCACCATAAATCTCAGGCGGTCTCTTATTTCTTTAAGGATTCTTTCGGCCAGCTTCTTATGGAAGGGTCTGAGGGGAATATTTTCGAAGAAGTGGTGAAGTTCAGAGACAGGCATCTCGCAGAGTTGAGCAATATTCTTATTGGCGACCCGCACATTTAAGGCCTCTTCTTTGAGACGAGTTTGGTGACAGTCGGGGCAGGGAAGATATGCCCGATATTTACTTAAAAAGACCCGGTAGTGAACCTTATATCGTTTTCCCTCCATCCACTCAAAAAACCCTTTCACCCCAAAGAAATCTCCCTTTCCGTAAAGGAGAATCTCTTTTTGCTCGGGGCTCAATGATTCAAATGGCTTTTGAGTGGGGATTCGATAGCGACGACAAGCCTCCCATAGATAATCGTAGAGGTCTTCATAGGCAGGGGTGTTCCAGGGGGCGAAGGGTTTCTCCTTTAATGTCTTTTTAGGATCAGGAATGACTTTTTCCCAATCAATCCCGATCACCCGACCAAACCCCTGACAGGTCGGGCAAGCTCCCAAAGGACTGTTAAAAGAGAAAAGGAGGGGTTCGGGTTCTGAGAAGGATTTCCCACATCGATTGCAGGAGAAGTTTTTATTAAAACTTATCCTCCCCCCTTTTTCCACAGCAAGTTCTATTCTCCCATTTCCCAATTGAAAGCCAACCTGAATCGCCTCGGAAAGCCTTGGTCGTTCCTTCTCACGTACCAAGAGATGATCGATGAGAAGAAGAATTTCATCCCGATTTTTCAGGGAAGAATAGGGAATGGAGGTAAGATCCAATATCTCCCCATCTTCCCAGATTCTGTAATACCCATTTCTAATCAACTCCTGAATTCGAGGCTCACTCTCTCCCTTTGGCAGCGGGATCGGACTGAGAAGAATGACCTCTTTTTCAGAATAATTTTCTAAGATCTCCTCTAAGACACTCTCTACAGTATCCCCAGAAACCTTTATTTGACACCGGGGACAGAAGACCTCTCCGATTTTGGCAAAGAGAAGGCGGAGATAGTCATAGATCTCTGAGGCTGTCCCGACAGTGGAACGGGCATTTTTGACTGTATTTCTCTGTTCAACGGCAATGGCAGGTGGAATTCCATGGATCGCTTCAACATCCGGGCGATCCATCTTTTCAAGGAATTGACGGGCATAGGTGGAAAGAGATTCAATGTAGCGTCGCTGGCCTTCAGCGAAAAGGGTGTCGAAGGCCAGAGTAGATTTTCCCGAACCCGAAACTCCGGTAATGACGGTTATTTTCCCTCTCGGGATCTGACAGGAAATATTTTTGAGGTTGTGGGATTTAGCCCCGATGATTTCAATAAACTTTTCCATTAATAAATATATTAAACCAATCCATTCAGCAAATCCACCACCCTTTTTGTTGGCAAATCCTGAAAAATCATAATATACTTTTAAAGAATTAAAGATTCTGACATCTGGAGAGCGGGATGGCTTTAGCGATTAAAGCTGAAGGGATCTATAAGAGTTTCTATACGGGTTGGTTGAAAAGAAGCGAGAAACAGGTTCTAAGAGGGATTCATCTCGAAGTTGAAAAGGGCGAAATCTTTGGAATCCTTGGTCCAAATGGAGCGGGAAAAACGACCCTCCTTTCTATCCTTTCCACTCTCCTTTTTCCGGATCGAGGGCAGATCGAAATCCTGGGGATGGATAGTCGAAGAGAGGCCCACCGTATTCGAGAGAAGGTGAATCTCTCCAGTGGAAACGCCAACTTTCTCTGGAGCATGACGGTTGAGGAAAACCTTCACTTCTATGGAATGCTTTATGGATTGGCTGGGCATCGAAGGAACCAGAAGGTCAAGGAATTGATCTCTCTCCTTGGTTTGGAGGAACATCGAGGAGTCTCTTTTGATCGTCTCTCCACAGGAATGAAACAACGTCTGGCCCTTGCCAAGTCTCTGCTTAATGATCCTTCCGTCCTTTTTCTGGATGAGCCCACGGTCGGTCTTGACCCCAGCGTGTCGGTCTGGATTCGCCAGCAGATCCAGATGATTCAGAAAGAGAGAGGAATGACCATTCTTTTAACCACTCATAATATGAGGGAAGCTGAGCGCCTCTGCGATCGGATCGCTTTCTTAAAGGATGGAAGGATCTTGACTGCCGGAGATCCCGATTCATTGAAACGGATGGTTCGATTGGGGGATCTCATCAAGATTGAATTTGAAGGAAGGGTCGAGGAGGATGAGCTGGGAAGGATAGAAGGGGTGATCAATTATTCCGTGACAAATGGCCTCTGTGAGGTGATTGTGGATGAAGGAGAAAGGAGGTTGGGACCTTTAATCACAAAGCTCTCCGAAGATGGGGTGAAAATCAAAAGGGTTACGTTAGGGCAAACCGACCTGGAGGAGGTTTTCCTTGAATTTTCAAAGAGCAGCAATTCAGATATGGGCCTTTATCTTCAAGAACTGGATCATGACCAAGCGAAATATCTTTAGCCTCTTCGAGATCCTCTTCTGGCCCGTGGTCGGGTTCTTTTCGGTGGGGCTCTTGACCACCTTTTTGGATTTAGACCCCAATCGCACAGGATTCATTTTGATTGGAATTATTTCCATGAGTGTGATTCAGGTCTGTCAGATCGATGTGGCAGAGGCCCTCCTTTACGACCTCTGGGCGAAATCGATGAAGCACACCTTCATCGCTCCGATTCATCCCCATCAGCTTCTACTGGGCTCCTGGATCATCGGAGTGATTCGGTCCCTCGTGGTTTTTCTATTACTCGCTCTTTTTAGCCTATTTGTTTTTGATTTTGATTTTTTACGGCCGGGCGTTTTTCCCCTTAGCCTCTTTTTGCTCGGTCTTTTTTTAACCTCCGCATCTGTAGGAATGACTGTCTGTATTTTAATACTCGTGTTTGGGTATAAGGCTGAGGTCGCGGCCTGGTCTCTGAGCAGTTTGATGGCCCTGATCTGCGGGATCTATTATCCGATCTCCATTCTTCCTACTCCGCTTCCTGAAATTGCCAGGGGGATTCCGCTCACCTATTTCTTGGCCTATCTCCGTTCGTTCTATGGTTTTCAGGAAGGATTTCAGAGCCTCTTGAGATGGGGATTCGGGCTTGCCGGTTTTTATCTTATCGTGGAGGTCATCCTTTTTAGAATCGTTCTTCATCGAGCCAAGAGAACTGGAATGATTCTTAAACTTTCAGAATAACTTCTTCCTTCTCCTCCCACATCTTTTTAATCTTCTCACGACTGATTCTCA
This sequence comes from uncultured bacterium, assembly GCA_938045955.1. Taxonomy (GTDB): domain Bacteria; phylum Desulfobacterota; class BSN033; order BSN033; family UBA1163; genus CALIBK01. The sequence continues at coordinate 16,290 of CALIBK010000137.1, forward strand.
GATAATCTCTATCCTTGGAAAAGACTTCGAGAGTAAGGGTATCATTGTAGGAAATCCCTTTAAGGGCTTTTATAATCCTTTCAAAATCGATGATTCCTGCACCAATGGGGAGATGATTGTCCTCTTTTCCAAAGTTGTCATTGGCATGGATGTGTCCAATTCGATCTCCATAATTCTGGATAAACTCAATGGCCCGATTTCTCTCTCCTCCAATATGGGCATGGCCAATATCGAGGGTCAGATGAAGTTCCGGGAAGACCTCAAAAATTTCCTGGAATTCCTTTGGATGGAAGAGAAAATGGGTTTGGGGAAACATGTTTTCAAGACAGAGCCGAATACCCAGAGGAGCCGCTTTTTTGATAATCCCCTCGATGGATTGCATTCCGTATTTTTTAGCTTTATCGAGGAGAAATTTTCCCAATCCTGTGATATAGCCAGGATGAAGAACGGCTTTTTTGATGCCCAGCTCTGCGGCTGCCTCAAGGGCCTTAAAATTCTCTCGAAGGGAAACCTCCCTTAAGCTTTCATAGAGATCAGAGGTCAAAAGAAAAGTTGGCAAATGGGCGATCAGATCCATATGATAATGTTTGAGCAGTTCCTGAATGGATTTCTTTTGTTCCAGGATCTTTTCGGGTGTAGCTTCTGGAGGATCCATCGTGAGTTCGAGAAAGTCAAACCCCAAGCTTCCGATCTCCTCGATTTCTTTCAGGATAGGTTTCACGGGGAAATTCATGGCCCCATATTTCATTTCTCAATCCTTTCTAATTTTTTTGCTTCCTTGATCCAGATTTTGATTTTGGCCTTTCTTGGAATGGGTAGTCGAGGGTACTTCTCTCTTAATTTCTGATAAAGGGTTTCCGGGCTCTCCTCGACAAGGGCTTCCGTTGAATCGATCCCGATCCCTTCCAATTGTTTCAAATTCTTTATCCCCATTCCCTTCAATTGAACCAGTTTTGCCTTTTTAATCCACCCTTCGAGTTCCTCTAATGGAATGAAAAGCCTCAGGGCTAATTCTTCCCGCTCTGTTTTTGATTTTGTCTTCTCCACCAAATCTTCAAGGGTTAAGATTCCCGCTTTCTGAAGGTCCTTCTGATATTTTGAATCAATCCAATAGGCATCCTGGAGGCGAGGGTAGAACGAGTCCACCGTCTTTGAATCAATCGCATTAAAGATAAGCCCATAGAAAACGACCCACAGTAGGGGGATCAAGATTTTTACTGAAAGGGGGGTCTTCTTTTCCTGATGAAGCTGATAATGGGGTTCCTCCCATCCCCTCCCGTATCTAAAGAGGGAGAGAAAGTTGACCATCACGTAGACCTCAATGGCAAAAGGAGGAAATCCTAAAAAACCTGCAAGGGGCATCTCAAATCCCTTTAACTCTTCGAAGAATGGAACCGTATAGACCCATTTAGACCGAGCCCAGTAGTTCCAGAATTCCCAGAGAAATCCGCAGATCAGTCCTGAAACGAGGAGCAGATAGATTTTTTGGGGTTTCCCTTTCTCGAGATCTCCGAGAAGAGATCTTCCCCCGAACTGGTAAATAAAGGGTTCTAAAAGAAAGGTAAATGATAACCATATCAAAGGGAAAAAGTATTCGGGAAAGACCAAGGGGGAGATAAGAGAGAAGGTTCCAAGGGCAATCAGAAACTGACGTCCCTTTAGAGAAAGTCTCATTTTCCTGAGAGAGGCTTTCTTAAAGAGTCCAAGGGTTTCTAAGAACTCGGCCGTTTCGAAGATGGCTGGCAGTACCGTCCCGTAAGCCACAAAGTATCCCGTCCATCGCTCCAATAGTGAGGATGGAAGATTTATGTAATACCAATTTTTTAGAGAGAGGTTAGCCGCTTCGAAGATCAACCAGATGAATACCGACCATGGAATGAGGAGGAAGAATTCTTTTCTTCGGTGAATGATAAGAGAGTTGCCTTTGAGGGAATAAATCGCGGCATCGAGAATAAGGATATAGGACCACCACGCAAAGCTGTAGAACCAGCTGTAGAAGGGTTCCACCTTTCTGAAAAGGAGAAATTCAGATAGAGCGAGGGTCATTATTCCTATGAGCCCGTGAAGAGGAAATCTCTTTTTCTCCATTTCACCTTATCCTCCCAGATAAAGGCGTTTCACCTCCTCATTTTGAAGAAGACCTTCTCCTGTGTCTTCCAATCGGTTGACTCCAAGATCCAGTACATAAGCCCGGTGGGCTAAACGGAGGGCTTTTCTTGCATTCTGCTCAACAATGAGGAAGGTCACCCCTTGATGATTGATCAGATCGATTTCCCGATAGATCTGATCGACCACCTTAGGGGCAAGTCCCAGAGAGGGTTCGTCCAGAAGGATCAATTCGGGTTTGATCATTGAGGTTCGGGCCAGGGCAAGGATCTGTTTTTCTCCTCCCGAGAGGGAACCAGCCTTCAATCGTTTTTTCTTCTCCAGGAGGGGGTAATGATCAAATATCTCCTGAATCGCCTTCTTCATTTTTAATGGATCCCGGAGAGGAGTCGCTCCCATTTCCAGATTTTCCAGTACGGAGAGAGAAGGGAAAATATTTCTTCCCTGGGGGATATAGGAAATCCCCAATGCTACTTTTTCCTCGGGGTCTTTCTGGGAAATCTCAAGACCCATAAATTGAATCTTCCCTCGATAGGGTTTGATTAACCCGAAGATACTCTTGAGAAGAGTGGATTTCCCGGAGCCATTGGGTCCGATGATGCAGACAATCTCTCGATGGGAAACACGAAGGAAGACTCCGTGGAGAACTTCTATCTTTCCGTAACCTGAATAGAGGTCATAAACTTCTAACATTTAATCTCCTTTCAGGTCCCGAGATAGGCCTCAATGACCCGGGGATCATTCTGAATCTCTTCGGGAGTTCCCTCTGAGATCTTTTCCCCATGATCCAGGACAAACACCCAATCGCAGCACTCAATAATCACATCCATATTATGTTCTATAATAAAAAAGGTCTTTCCCATTTCCCTCATGGTTAAAATAAAATCCATGATCTTTCGTATCATTAAAGGATTGATCCCGGCCGTAGGTTCGTCCAGGAGAATCATCTCCGGATTGGCCATAAAGAGTCGGGCCATTTCCAGAAGCTTTTGCTGTCCATAGGAGAGATTTTCTGCAAATTCGTCTTTCAGAGGAAGAAGCCCGATTTTTTCGATAAGAGAAAGGGCCTTTTTTAGATTTCTGTTCTCTTCATCCCTCACTCTTTCTCTCTTCAGGCCGAGTGCCCAGAGCTTCTCTCCCATCTGCCCCTGGGGGGCAAGGAGGAGATTCTCAAGTACGGTCATTCTGGGAAACACCCGTGAAAGTTGAAAGGTTCGAACCAATCCCCTGCTGGCGATCTCATGGGGGAGTAAACCATCAATCTTTTCTTTTTTAAAAAAGACTTCTCCTCGATCCAGTTTAATGAAACCGGTAATCAAATTAAAAAGGGTCGTTTTTCCAGAACCGTTCGGGCCAATGAGACCGGTGATCCTGTTTTTCTCGAGTCTGGCGGAGAAATCCACCACCGCTTGAATTCCCCCGAAAGCCTTACTCAACCCTCTGAGTTCCAGCATAAACTCTCCTTCCTCTCTCTTTGATCAGACCTTCCGGGCGGAAGAGCATCATAAAGATGAGAAGGGCTCCAAAGATCATCTGCTGCAGGGGGGCGAGGTAACGACCATATTCAGGAGGGAGCCTGAGAAACCTGAGAGATTCTTGAAAAAAGATAAGGAGGGCTGCCCCTAAGAGAGGTCCCCACTCTGTTCCTTTCCCTCCCAGAACGACTATGAGAAGGACGAGGATGGTCTCAAGGAGTGTGAAGTCATTGGGGCTGATGAAGGTGGTGTAATGTCCCCAGAGGGCTCCTGCCAGACCTGCGAAAATAGATCCAACCACAAAGGATTTAATCTTAAAACGATAGGCATTTTTTCCCAAGGCCTCTGCAGCAATTTCATCCTCCCGAATTGCCTTAAGAACCCTTCCAAAAGGACTCCTGATAAGGATTCTTAAAAAAAGAAAGGTTATGGCCGTAAACCCCAGGGTCAGAAGGAAATATTGGGGGAGGGTTGCAAATCGAAATGAGAATAGCGTCGGTTTTGGAATCCCGGGAAGGCCCATCGGACCTTTAGTAAGCCAGACTTCATTCTGAAAGACCATTCGAATCATTTCTCCAAAACCAAGGGTCGCAATTCCAAAGAAATCCCCCCGGAGTCGCAGGCTTGGAAGGCCGAGGAGAAATCCGAAAATCCCTGAGAGGGTCAAAGCCATCACGAGGCCTAACTCAAAAGGGAAATGATGCAGGGTCAAAAGGGCAGAGGTATAAGCTCCGATTCCAAAGAATGCCACATGACCGAAGTTGAAAAGACCCGTATATCCAATCTCAAGGTTCAGACTCAAGGCGAAAATGATGTAGATGAGGCACATCACACAGAGGTGAAGAAAGAGATCCATCCTTACTCCTTTGGCCAAAAGATCGTAGAAGAACGAATCAAAAGCATCATCACCATAATCCCAAAGGCAATGGCATCTTTATATCCAGGAGAGAGAAGCAATACGGCTATGTTTTCCGAAAGCCCGATGATCATTCCTCCGAGAAGGGCTCCCCAGAGATTTCCCACGCCTCCCAGGAGGGTGGCTGCAAAGGCTTTGACTAAATTAATCAGTCCCATTCCTGGATGGAGGTTTGTATCCAGAGCCAGAAGAATTCCTCCCAAACCCGCCAGGAATGAGGCAATGATCCATGTAAATTGAATCGCTCGATCCGAAGGAATACCCATCACTCGAGCAAGCTCCAGATCGTCAGAGATGGCCCGCATGGATTTCCCCATTCTCGATTTGTAAAAGAAGAGGTAGAGGAGAATCATACATAGGGTCGAAGACACGATAATGGCAAGCTGATTCGGGGTGATGCTCACTCCAAAAAGCTTCATTCCTCTTTTGATTTCGAATCCATAGGTTCTAATCTCAGCTCCCCAGAAGAATTGAGCCCCGTTGCGTAAAAAGAAGGAGAGCCCCAGGGAGGTGATGAGTAGGGTGAGTCGACTCGCTTTTCTGAGGGGTTTAAAGATAAACCGATCGCTTCCCAATCCGAGAAGAATCGTCAGGCAGAGAGCAGGAAGGAAAGCGATCGACAAAGGAAGGTTCAGAGGTCTATCCATCAGAAAATAGAGAAAATAGGCCCCCCACATAATGAGTTCTCCATGAGCGAAATTCACAAAATTGAGGACCCCATAGATAAGGGTGAGCCCGATCGCAAAAAGGGCATAGATGCAACCGGCGAGAATCCCGTTGAAGATGGTCTGAAGGAAGAATGAGCTCATCGAATCAAAATAAAGGGACAGGCCCCGATGATAAAAGAGGAACCTGTCCCCGGGAACTTTTTACAGATTAAATTTAATCCTTCTTATAATCCACAATCTGACCATTTTTGATCGTCCAGACTCCATATTCACTCCCAACCCCTCGATCCTGATCAAAGGTCTTGTCCCCGGTTACCCCCCGGTAACCTTTTGCCACTTCGATCAGAGCCTTGCGGATCCCATCGGAGGTGTATCCCCCTTTTTCGATCGCTTTGGCCGTGAGATAGACCATATCGTAATTATACTCTGCAAAGATGGGAATCTTTTCATCACCGTACTTCCTCTTCCAGGCAGCCCGAAAGGCTTTATATTCTTTCGTTTCCTGGGAGAAGACAGGATAGGTCCCGATAATTCCTTCCACCGCCTTTCCAGCGAGCTCAATCAATTTTGGAGATTTAGCCGCTGAGCCACAGATCCACTGGACTTTAATATCCATTTCATAAGCCTGTTTAAACATCACGGCCCCCTCCTTGATATAGGTAAGATTGACCACCGCTTTTGGATTCCCCTTGATCGCCCGAATCAACTCTGTCCGATAATCGGTTTTCCCTTCATCGTAAGGAATCTCGTCCATTATGTGGCCACCCGCCTTTTTAAAATTTTCCACAAAGACATTTTTCAATCCCATTCCCCAATCATTGTTTACATACATCACCGGGACTTCTTTAAAGTTCAACCGGAGGCAGAGGTCAGAAATCCCCTTCCCCTGGAGGACATCCGAAGGAAAAACCCTGAAAATATACTCCCCCGCTTTCGTCAACCCCGGGGCAGCCCCTTCGGCAGAGATCATGACCACTTTATTTTCCTGGGCCACAGGGGCAGCGGCCATAAAGTTGGAACTTGCGGCAGGTCCAAAAATGACAGGCACTTTATCCACCGTAATTAATTTTCGGACCGCGGTAACACAATCCTTCGGGGTGCTTTTATTATCCTCATAAATAATCTCAAGTTTTCGACCTTTAATCCCACCTGCGGCATTGATCTCCTCTACAGCCAGATCTACGGCTTTCTTGAATCCTTCACCATAAACGGCAATGCTTCCAGAGAGAGCAAAAGCAGCGCCAATCTTGTAGGTCTCCTGGGCATAGACTCCAGAGAAGGCGAGACAGGAAATGGTGAGGATGAGTGAATAGATGATTTTTCTCATGATCAACCTCCTTCGTTAAGGGATATGGTATGATATTTTTATAAGATGAGAAGGCCTGTGTCAATAGAGGAGAAATCGCAAATTTTCCCCTTATGTTCTATTGATTTTTGTTGACAACATACAAGTATTTATATATTAGTAATCTTAATTTCAGGGGAAATAAATTGAGGCAGGGATGTTGGATATCAGGGTAAAGATTCCATAGGATTAATCTACGAGGGTAATGGCAGGAAAACTTGCTTATGAAAGGTATTATTGGTTTCATGGCCAGATTAAAGCTGGTCTGTATCCGAATGCCCGTCATCTTGCAGAAAAATTTGAAATCTCACATAAACAGGCCCAGAGAGATATCGAATTCATACGTGACCGGATTGGTGCTCCTCTTCATTATAATCCTTTTAAAAAGGGTTATGAATATGAAGAAAGAGGCTATGAACTTCCTCCGATCTGGTATAATGAAGAAGAATTATTGGCCTTGAGCATGGCCCTTCGGTTGGCTTCCGTTATTCCAGACCGAAGTTTCAAGTCTGCACTTAATAACCTTATCAGGAAGGTTACTGCGTTTCGTTCTTTAGGTGGATTTACAATCCTCGATAAATTAAGAGAAAAAGTTTCAATCAAAAACATCGAATATCTTCGGATCAATGAGGTTCTTTTCCATCGAGTGGTAGACGCCTTATTTCAGGAGAAATCCATAAAAATCTCCTACTATTCTCCTTTTACCAAAGAAATATCCCAAAGAATAATTCAACCCCTTCACCTTCTCTGTTATATGGGTTCATGGCATTTAATAGCTTTCTGTACCATGAAGGGTGAGCTTCGAGACTTTGCTCTTTCAAGGATAAAAAGTCTTGAGATAATGGATGAAAAGATTCCGATTCCCCGGCATCTTCCATCGGTTTTAAATTATATTAGACGCAATTTTGGTGTTA
>CALIBK010000138.1 GCA_938045955.1 uncultured bacterium
ATTATTTAAAGATAACCCTTCTGGATTCCCGTTTTCACGGGAATGACGTTTTCATTTATTGATTGGTAGTTGTCATTCCTGCGGAAGCAGGAATCCAGTATATTTGATTCAATGAATGACGAAAAATCGCTCAATTTAGGATCCAGTTATTTCTTTTCTGGTAGTCTCTGGATAAATTGTTCAATGGCTTTCTGATAATGAAGGAGGGTGGACTCGTAATAAGCAACTTTCTTTTCAAGTCCGTCAATCTTTAATTTTAAGGCTTCCCTCTCTCCATGCATTCGAATCCCGATAAATAGAAAGACTACCAATAAAAGGAGGAGAAGGATGAATAAGGGGGTGGTGTAGTTTTTTCTGGGTTTTATCTGAATCTCCATCTGGCAATGGGGACACCTCATTGATTCCCTCCCTTTTGAATCATATCGTCCAGGATCTCAACCGCCCTTTTCGCAAAGGCAGGATCGCTGATATGGACATCGATCTCCTCTATAGGAATTCTGGATGAGAGCCTTTTTCTCAACTCTTCCACAAACACTTGATTGGTCTCAGGATCGAAAAGTTCATTGCCTGGTTTATCAGCCTCAGACCATCCTTTTCCTGGGATGAGGACCCAGGTGAATTCTGGAGATTTATTCAATTTTTCCGCAACAATGATGGCAAACTTTTTCATTTCTTCCGGTCCCATCCGAACACAGAATCGAATATCGTGAGGGTGAATCTTTCTTCCTTTCAAGCATTCTGGCATGGGATAGAAAGGACTAAACACAGCATTGTCCAGTCCTCCAGGGGCAATGATCCGGGGAATTTTCATCTGACCCGCGGTCTCCAGGCGAGTCGGGCCAATCCCCCGACAGTAGCCTCCAAACATCTCATCTGCAATCTCATGAAGGGTAAAATCGAGTACCCCCGAAATCAACCCCTGGGCTAAGAGTTCTTCCATCGCCATTCCCCCGCATCCATTGGCATGGAAGGAAATCATCTCATAGCCTTTTTCCTGAAGGAATAGTTCGGCATTCATGGCACAGAGGGAGTTGATTCCATAGGCGGTCACAGCCACCATGGGTTTCCCACGAGGAACCTCACTCCCCCTCTCCATCATTCCACAGATGGCATAGGCCGCCTGAGCCAGAATGAGACGAATAAACTCGTTGAGCCCGAGGAGGTCTGCCACGGAATGAAACATCACAATATCCTTCGTTCCGACATATTCTCGAATATCTCGAGAAGCCACGGTGGAGAGAACGAGTTTGGGTAGACCAAATGGAAGGGATCTCATAATGGCGGTAACAATCGCTGTTCCCGTTCCCCCGCCCATCCCGAAAATCCCATCCAGTTTTCCTTCTCTGTAGAGATGGGTGGCGAGAAGGGACCCTCCTTGTTGAACCACCTGGATGGCGAGAGAACGATCGTTCTTATTCAATAAATCTTTCAAATGAAATCCTGCAGCTTCTATTACTTCATCGCGGGTAATATCTGGAGGGGTCAAGGGGGTTCCTAAAATTCCGACATCCATCACCATCGGATGGACACTAAATCCTTTCAAACACTCCTTGATATAGGCCACCTCTCTTCCCTTGGTATCTAAGGTGGCCACGATGAGAAGTCGTTTTTTCATAATGGTGTTTTATTTAGAAGATTTTCCCTCCAATCTTTTTGCAATCTCCAACACTGTCTCCACATAGGGCTCGCTTCGATTATAGGTCCAGAGGACTCGTTTTTTCTCTTCCAGGGACATCCTCTGCTTCCATCCATTGGCCCGAAGATAATTACCGATGCTGTGGATCGAGTCTTCTTTGCTAAGGAGCCAGTGCTCGAAACCTTTTGAAGGAAGGGCATAATTGAGATAACTGGAAGGAATGAACTGGGCCATCCCTAAAGCCCCTGCATAAGAACCATAAACCTCGAGAGGATCAATCTCCTCTTCACGAACGATCCTTAAGAAACACTTGAGTTCGTGATAGGCCCATTCGGCCCTCCGATTTGCAAAATTCTCCAGCCATTCATACGAGAGGTCCGGAAGATATTCTCGAAGGGTTTCATAATTTCTTTGAAGGTTTTCCTTGGAATTGAGAAGGGAGAGACTGGCAAGCGTGGGAATCACCCGATGTCTACCGATGTTTTCTCCAAATCGGGATTCGATGAGGAGGATGGCCACCACGATCTCCTTATCTACCCCGAAGCGTTTTTCCATTTCCTTCAATATGGTTAGGTTTTCATATAGGAAATTTTTGGCTTGAAGGATAGAGAGGGGTTTCAGAAATTTTTCGTATCGAGAGGGATCCTCTTTGGCACCAAGATAAAGGCTGAGGGTGACGGGTTTAAATTCCGCCCTCGGATCCCCTAATATTTTTGTGACGAAAGAAGGATCAAACCCATCCTCAGTCAAACGTTGAATCAGTGATTGATAAAATAAGAGGTTTCCTGTAAAATCGTTACAAAGAGGAGTCGTGATGATGAGGAAAGAAAGTAAAAGACATAAAGTAAAGAACCTGACTTTCTCCATCATTTGCAGTCTAACAATTTCTTTTCTATTTTTCAATCTTTTCTAAAATAATTGAGAGATAATCATACCCCAATGGGCCTTTGGAGTTCTATCCTTCTTCTTATTTGGATCTTCTTCCAGTTTCCTTTTGGTCCTTTCCAGCCCGAGGAACCTAAGGAAGAGTCTACTCCTGTCAAAGGATGGTGGGAGGTCAGGTATTTCGGAGTCCCTCCCACTCGATATTCTGAGGCAGGAAAAGGAATCATTAAGGCTGAGAGTTTGGGGGCTCGTTCCTCCCTTTTTAAGAAAATTGAAGAAAAGGAGAAGGATCTCCCGGTGCTTTCCTGGAAATGGAAGGTTTCAAATGTGGTGCGGTCTGCTATTGAAACAAGAAAGGATCGTTTTGATGCAGCGGCCAGAATTATGGTGGTTTTCGGAAAGACCTCGGGCTTCACCCCCTTCGGAAGAGAACCTATCGGTTTAAAAATCGAATATATCTGGGCCACCCGACTTCCAAAGGGTCATCTGTTCGACCATCCAGGGGAGAGGAATTGCAAAATTTTTGTCGTTGAATCGGGAGAGGCCAAAGCAGGACAATGGGTCTATGAGGAAAGGAATATTCATAAAGATTTTAAAAAGGCATTTAGTAAAGAGCCTGAAGGGATTCTCGCCATTGGGATCCAAACCGATACCGACCATAGTAATGAAATGGTTACCGCCTATTATTCCCATCCGATTTTAAGAAAAAAATAGATACTCGGTTTTATAGCTTGACAAAGAGAAAGAATGAATTTATATTTAGTTTATACTATGGGGGAGTATGGTATATGGGACGAGAAAAGCAGGAAGTTCTGACCAGGCTAAAAAGGATCGAAGGACAGATCCGGGGCCTTCAAAGGATGATCGAGGAGGAAGCCACCTGTCAGGATATCTTAGTGCAAGCCAGCGCCGCTTTAGCCGCTATTAAAAAGGTTAGCGCCATCGTCGTTCAAGCTCACCTTGAAAATTGCCTTGGGAAACAAAAAAAGGGAAGCGGGATAAAACGAAATGAATCGCTCCAGGAATTAAAAGAGGTGATCTCAAGGTATATAAATTTAACTTAAGAAGGAATATGAGAAAGATGCTAATGGAGGAGGGAAAAAGATGATCACCACACTCATATTAGGTTTTTTATTTGGCCTCATCTTACAGTACGCAAAATTGAATAAGTATGATACCATTAGTGGAATGGCTACGCTGAACAATCTGGCTGTGGTCAAAGCCATTGCTGTAGCCATTGGGATTGGAGCCATTTTAGTCAATATTGAAATTGGATTTGGGCTGGCAAATTATTATGTCAAGCCAGTGATTCTTGGGGGTATTGTACTCGGGGGATTTATTTTTGGAATCGGTATGGCCATTCTTGGATATTGTCCGGGGACAATGGCAATTTCTCTGGGACAGGGGTCTTTGGATGCTCTGTTCGGAATAGTGGGTGGCTTACTGGGAGGTCTGGTTTTCACCCTTCTATATCCCTCCCTTCAGGGAATTCTGGGACCGAACCTGGGGACTATCTCTTTATATACGATTGTTGGAAATAATGCGGTTATTTTTTATATTCTCCTTTTCTTACTGGGTGCCATCTTTATTGGTGCCTCCTTTTGGCTACATCAACTGGATAAACCTGATAAAGATATGAAATGGCTGGCCTCTGGTATCGGACTGGCCATTTTAAATGGGGTCGTTTGGTTGAAGGGTGTTTCAAACCGACACATCGGGGCTTCGAGCGCATACCCCTATTTTGCTGACTGGATTTCTGGGATTACACAGAACCATTATTTTCAAACCATCCAAAAATCGGGCAAATGGGAGGTGGTATTTTTAGCGGGCGCTGTTTTATCAGGATTAATCTTTTCGCTATTCAATAAAGAGTTTAAAGTTCAGCTCATCCACGAAAACTGGAAAAACTACAAGAACAATTCTTCCTCTTCCCGCACGGTTTGGGCCCTAATCGGGGGTTTTCTTGTGATTTTCGGAGCCCGCATGTCAGGGGGTTGCACCAGTGGACATGTCCTTTCGGGAGGGATGCAACTTGCGGTCAGCAGTCTGGTTTTTGCTGCTTTTGTTTTCGCTGGCTTACTTGTAACCGGACGACTCTTTTATGGAAAAGAAAATTTCTATAAGATAGGAAAGAATTGAATTCTTCGGTTTAAGTTGAAAAACGACTCTGATAATATTCTTTTAAAATGTTTAGAACCTCGGGTCGACTGAACTCCTCGGGAATTGGCTCTCCCTGGATTAGTTTTCTTCTTAGAAGTGTCCCACTTAAAAGGAGGTGATCTTTCTCCGGGTGGGGACAGGTTTTATAAGAGGCCATCCCTTTACAACGATAACAATAGAAAGTCCAGTCTATCTTCAGGGGTTTGATCAAAAGTGCATCGGAAGGAATCTGGTCAAAGATCTCCTGGGCCTCATAAGGACCGTAATAATTTCCAACTCCTGCATGATCCCGACCCACAATAAGATGAGTCGCTCCATAGTTCTGCCGAACAATGGCATGAAGGAGAGCTTCACGTGGGCCGGCGTAACGCATCTCCAAAGGGTATCCCTTCTGGATCACTCGATCCTGAGGGAAATAATATCTCACCAGGATATCGACACACCTCACTCGAATCTCGGCAGGAATATCATCTTCCTTTAAGTTTCCAATAAGCTGATGAATAAAGAGCCCATCACAAACCTCAAGAGCAATTTTTGCAATATATTCGTGAGACCGATGCATCGGATTCCGAAGTTGCAAGGCGGCAATCGTCTTCCACCTCTTCTCCTGAAAGAGTTTACGGGTCTCTTCAGGCTTAGCATAAATTCCTTTAAATCTCTCCGGGTATTTCCATTCGCTTAAGACCTTCACCGGACCGCCCAGATTGACTTCTTCCTGGGCCATCACCTTAGCAACACCAGGATGTTTTGGATCCTTGGTCTTATACACTTGCAGACATTCATAGTGCTTATCAATCTTATATTTTTCTTGAACGACCATCAAACCCACAAATTCTTCAGTCTCTTTATCAAAAAGGGCGACTTCCTGCCCTTCCCTTAAACTCTTCGCCATCTCTTCATCCACTGAAAGAGTGATGGGAATGGGCCAGAAAGTATGATCGACCATCCTCATTTCCTCACAAACCCTCTTCCAGTCCTCTTTTCCCATAAATCCAGTAAGAGGACTAAAAGCCCCTATTCCCATCATGATCAGATCGTCACGCTCTCGGCTTGTAATTGGAATTTTAGCGAGGAATTGAGCCTTTTGCCGGCTCTCGTTTAGCTCATCTCCAGCAAGGAGTAAAGGCTTAAGCTTTCCACCATGTGGCTCTATCAATTTCAGCATTGTTTCTAATCCGATTATTCCGTCTTCATTTTGCTAATGGAACCCTTTGCCTCCTTGAATCCTCTCATTACATATATCCCAACTTCCTCATCCGCTCCATGGCCTTCTCTTTATCCTGTCGTCTGCCAGACCGCTCCTCCGTATTCTCCAAATCCTGTTTCCAGGCAGGAACCCCTTCAATCGAAATCTGACTCGTGGTCTTCGCCCCCAACGAGCGATAACCTCTTTCATAAAGGACACAGTAGGGGATCCTAAAGGCAGCATAGGTATCCCAAAGATCCTTTTCAGTAAAGTGGAGAATTGGCCTGATCCGGGTGTGGTCTGGAACTAAATACCCCCCCTCCTTAAATTCAAAGTACTCATCATTGAATCGTGCCGGATGCTCATCCCACCTGAGTCCCTGGAAAACCCCTTTAATTCGATTTCGCTCAAGAAACTCATTAAACACCACAGTTTTCATCAGATGGTTCCCTACATAGGACTCCGCCTCAAATGGAAACTCATCCCCCTCAAAACCGATCCTCTTCAGCTCAGCTCGATTTCTCTCATTTAAATCCCTCACCCGCACCGGGGCATTCAATTTATAATTGGCAGCCTTTAACACATCCTCATTTCGACAGATCTCTAAAGGAACCTCCCATTCCTTCCCGATCCTTCCTACAAACTCCTCGATCTCCTCAAACTCATCTCCTTCTCCAATAATCATGGTCTTAGGAAGAGGGAGTCCCTTCTCCATACAGACCTGTCGAATAATCCAGAGGGTTAAAGTACTATCCTTCCCTCCGGTCCAGGTGATGCCCAATTCTTCGTGTTTAAATCTTTCAAAGGCCTGCCTTACTATCCCTTTCGAAATCTCCACCAGTTTCATACATTGTCTTTTTCTCTTTTCACTGATCTCTTTGTCTATCGGCATTGTTTCTCCTCCTTATCAGACAAGTTATTAAGCAGGATTCATCATGAGATTTCTTATAAAGACTATCCCACTGTGATTGAGGGCAAGTCGGATCTGTGCGAAAGTGGCATGACGGGGAACTTTCACTTCAAATAGATCATGGGTCCAATCATTTGTTCCCGAAAAATATTCCCCTGAGGGCATTTCCGTGATATCGCGATAGAGGCTTCCTCCAAAGGCATCATAAAAATCGATGTGAAGACAGGCCGTGCCCTTCACCTCCACCGTTTTGATCTCCGCACCAATTCGGTAGGTCTCTCCCACCCGAACAGCGATATTCTGTTGAAGAAAAAGCCCTCCAGGACGATCATATTCCAATCCAGGGCATGGAAAAGGTCTGTGACTCGTATCCCATATCACCCTTCCCCCTCCTTCAGAGAGACGAGTGGCCAGGGTCCAGTGCCTTGGCATTCCATCTTCTCCAACCTCTTTAAAGAATCCATTGGTCAAACGGGCATAAATGGGGGCAGGCCTTCGGTAGTTCCGGAATAGCCAGACGATATTCCCCAATCGGTCTATCTCCATCACTTGATGATGACCATCTGTGGAGGCAATCAAAAAAGTCTCCTCCTCGGTGAGATGGGTAATATAGAATTTATCGACATGTTCTGTTTGAAACGTCCAGACCGTTTTTCCCTCGGGAGTGACCTCGATCACCCGATGATTCTTACTATCCGTGATTACCGTATTTCCATTTTTCAATCGGAGAGCCCCTCTTGGCCACCACAGGGTATGAGGGGATCCATCTCCATAACACCATACGATTTCTTTCTTACGGTTCACCTCTAAAATTCTATTTCCATCAGAATCGCAGACTAAAAAATTTCCATTGGGAAGGGGATTGGCATTATGAGGGTGATGGAGTTCTTTATCGTAAGACCATAAGATATTCCCATGACGATCGATCTGGATAAAACGATCATTATTTCGATCGGTGACGAGAAAGGTTCCATCCGCAAGTTCATAAGCTTCATTAGGGTAATGGAGATGGGAACCATCTGATAATTTTCCTGTCCCTTCACACCATTCATCGGAGTTCATGACCATCTTTTTCTCCGGAGTGACCTCGATCAGTCGATTGTTCGTGGTATCCGTGATCAAGGTATTTCCGTTTTTTAATCGACGAGCACTGTGAGCAAATTTAAGCCCCTCGTGATAGTTCCAGACAATATTCCCTACTCTATCCACTTCTACGATCTCGCTCCCGAAACCTGCCTCATCTCCAGCGTCTGCAATGAGAGTATTTCCGTTCGGTAATCGTTCGACCGCCAGAGGCATCTCTACGTTTCCTGGAACTCCCCTCGGGCATCCTGGACTCACGATTTCAGCCATAAATGCTTGCTCCTTTCCTGGAAAGATTTATTTTTTTTAGTAGACCACCCATTTCGCCTCTTTTCTCTTCTTTTCCCAACCTAAATGGACGGAAAATTTAAAATACTCTGCACGGGTAAAAGTCACCTGAAAAAGGATGGGAAGCCCTGATTCTTCAAAAAAAGTCCTTTCTACATAGAACAAGGGAGAACCCATTTCGATTTGAAGGAGAGAGGCAATCTCTTGATCGGCAATCGAAGACTCAATGGTCTGGGCCACCTCTTTCAGGACCAATCCCTTATGCTGAGTCAATATGAAATATAAAGAGGGGATCGTTTTTTCATCTTCGGAAGAGGATCCGAGAAGGGATTGAGGGGCGTATTCCCTGATCACCATAATGGGGACCCCTTTCCAGTCTCTTACCTTTTCAATAAAGAAGATGGGGTCTCTCTCTCTTAACCGGAGATACTTTCTTGGTTTATCCAACTTTCGGATAATTTCTGAACGGATGTATCTAATTTCAGTTTCCATACCGATTAAAAGGAGTTCATCAATGGCTCCCGATAGATTCAAAGTAATCTTTTCATCCAGGTTCTTTTTCACAAGGGTTCCTATGCCCGGTTTCCGATCTAATAATCCCTCCTCCACCAGAAAGGAAAGGGCTTGTCGCACAGTCAGTGGACTTACACCAAACTGTTTTGAGAGCTCATATTCCGGGGGAAGACGATCCCCTTCTTTCAATTCCCCGGCAAGAATTTTTGATCTCAGAATCGACTCGATCTGAAAATAAAGGGGTAATTTTTTCCGCTGCGCCATGTTGATCCTCGTTTCAGGCTTCCTCACGAAAGGCCTCTTCCCTTTTCTTTCGGATGGCCGGGACAGCAATCACTATGAGAAGGATGAAGGCCATGATCAGAAATGCGAGAGAGAGGGGACGGGTAAAAAAGATAGAAGGATCCCCCCGGGAGATCAGCATTCCCCGTCGTAAGTTCTCTTCCATCAAGGGTCCCAATACAAATCCCAAGATGAGGGGGGCAGGTTCACATTCCAGTTTAACAAAGAGATAACCCAAAAAGCCAAGGAGCGCCGTCAACCAGATATCAAAGACATTATTATTAATACTATAAATTCCGATACAGCAAAAAAGCAGGATAGCAGGATAAAGGATCCGATAAGGGACACTCAGGAGTTTCACCCATATTCCAATCAGTGGGAGGTTTAAAATCACTAACATAAAATTCCCAACCCACATCGAAGCGATTACCCCCCAAAAGAGGTCTGGATTACTGCTGATGACTCTGGGACCCGGTTGAATCCCATGGATCATCATGGCACCGGCCATCATCGCCATGATCACATTGGATGGAATTCCAAGGGTTAGAAGGGGTATGAAGGAGGTCTGTGCACCGGCATTGTTGGCCGACTCAGGAGAAGCGACCCCACAAATGTTCCCTTTCCCAAAAGATTCGGGATTTCGAGAAACCTTCTTTTCCACCATATAGGAAATAAATGAGGAAAGGATGGCTCCTCCACCTGGCAAAATTCCAAGAAAAGATCCGATGAATGTTCCTCGAGCTACAGCAGGAGTGACTTCTTTTATATCCTTCTTTTTTAACCAGAAACCTGAGAGTCTACTTTTTATAATCTCCCTTTTTTCTCTTCGTTCCAGACTTTTGACAATTTCGGATATTCCAAAAAGACCCATGGCTAAAGGAACAAAGCCGAGACCATCCGCCAATTCGGGAATCCCAAATGAGAACCGCTGAACCCCACTGGTCACATCTGTGCCCACCATCCCCAGAAGAAGTCCCAGAAGAATCATCCCTATGGCTTTCAGGGGTGAACCCGAAGCAAAGACAATTGACCCGACTAATCCAAAGACCATTAAGGAAAAATATTCGGCTGGTCCAAACCTAAAGGCCAGTTCAGAGAGAGGAACGGCCAAGAGCGCAATGAGAAAGGTAGCGAAACAACCTGCTACGAATGAACCCAGGGCTGAAACGGTAAGGGCAGCTCCTGCGCGACCTTGAAGTGCCATCTGATAACCATCCAGACAGGTCACCACAGATGAGGCTTCACCCGGAACGTTAACCAAAATCGAAGTCGTGGATCCTCCATACTGAGCCCCATAATAGATCCCGGCTAACATGATTAGACCGGAGACAGGAGGAAGAGCGAAAGTCGTGGGAAGGAGAATCGCAATGGTTTGAACTGGCCCTATCCCGGGTAACACTCCAATGAGTGTCCCGATCAATGCTCCAAGGAAACAATAAAGAAGATTCTGGGGAGAAATAATCGTTTGGAAACCGAGTGCCAGATTGGATAGAAGATCCATTCCCATTTTGCTTCGAAGAGGATTAGATTCGTCCCCTCAAAAATGAGGGTAATATCGGTATTTGAAATTGAAGGAAGTAAACAAAAATGATCAGAATCCCGAGGATCAGGAAAAGAGCATTCAATAGGGCAATCTTCATATTAAATTCATCACTTCCCATACTTGAGATGACCACGAGAATAAAAGAAGAAAGAACCATTCCAAGAGGGTAAAGAAGAAGACCAAAAAGCACAATAGAGGAGAGTACGGAAATCATCGGACGAATTCGGAGAGGGATTTTCTTCTTTATCTCTTTTTCCCTGGAGAGACTCTTCAGGGTGATGAGGATTCCTAAAATCGTAAGTATGAGACCTAAGAGGAATGGAAAATATCCCGGCCCCATCTTCGCTGTTGTCCCGATAGAATAGAGCCGTGCAGAAAACGCTGCTCCAGTTCCAAAAATAATAAAAAGGAGTCCGGCTTTAAAATCCTTCGAATTCTTAATGTACATACTCTTTTTAAAACCTAAATTGAGCGATTCTTAGTATTATTTAAAGATAACCCTTCTGGATTCCCGTTTTCACGGGAATGACCTTTTCATTTATTGATTGGTAGTTGTCATTCCTGCGGAAGCAGGAATCCAGTATATTTGATTCAATGAATGACGAAAAATCGCTCAATTTAGGTAAAAGTAAAAGGTCTAAAAAAGTCAGGTTGGCCCAGAAAAAAAGGCCAGCCTGTTAGAATATCGGTAAGAATCTCAAAGGAACTTGGAAGACTCCTAATCAGCCTTAAATCCAGAGGCTTTGATGATGGGTCCCCATCTTTCCCTGTCCTGTTTGATAATCTTGGCAAACTCTTCTGCAGTTGTTCCGGTAGCCTCAGCACCCATCTGCTCAAGCTTCTGTCTGACATCTGGAATTTTCATAATCTTAACGAGGGCTTGACTCAATTGATCGACAATGGGTTTAGGTGTTTTGGAAGGAACCACAATTCCATTCCATCCCACCCCTTCAATCTCATATCCCATCTCTTTGAAAGTCGGGATATCAGGGTGCTTCCGGGAGGTTCCTGCTGTGGCGAGGATTCGGATTTTTTCTGGATGATAACGAGATTGAGCATCGTAAGTATCCACCCCCATTGGGATATGGCCTCCCATCAGGGCAGTGATAAGGGGGCCTGATCCATTATATGAGACATGGACCATTTCGACCCCGGCGTATTTTCCAATCATTAAGCCAAAAAAGTGGGGGAGACTTCCTGCCGCAGGAGATCCAAAGTTTGCCTGCTTTGGATTTTTCTTTATCCAATCCATGAGTCCTTTCACATCCTTAATGGGAGAGGTGGCAGGAACTGAGAGAACAAAATGATAAACCTGAACCTGAGATACAGGGGTAAAATCTAAATCCGGATCGTAGCCCAGTTTGGAATAGACCAATGGACTTACCACAAATAGAGCAGGATTCATGACCAGCATCGAACTTCCATCTGGAGGTTGATTTTTTGCATATTCTGCTCCGATCCGTCCGCCAGCGCCTGGTTTATTTTCTACGATGGCAGGTTGCCCCAGGATATCTTTTAATTTATCTGCAATCAAACGACCGATAATATCTGAACTTCCCCCAGGAGCATAGGGAACGATAATCCTTATCGGCCCTTTAATCTCTTGAGCCATACCAGGAAGAACACCCATCAAAAATAATATGAAAACTAAGACAATCGTCATCGGAAAACATCTTTTGTTCCAGGTCTTCATTATCGCACCTCCTTATCCTTATAGGTTTAGTTTCTATATAAATACATAGAAATAAATTATTGTCAAGAAAAAAATTTGCTGTGTTACGTAAAGATCATTTGTGTACATTTGGGAAACGATTTATGGATATTTTTTAACTCATCATTCATAGATGGAATTCCCATAATTTTTTCTCTTCCTTGTAGATCATAAACTTCACATTTGGGATGAGGCAGATAGTGATCGGTGTTCCCTCGGGGCATCCGATGGACCATTTCCTTCCCATGAACATGATGCTTCCATCCTTCCTGACCTTTCTCTGGAGATGAATGGAGAAGATTCGATCAAGATCAATGGAGGGCTCAAGGGGTTTTAGTTTACCTTTCCCGTTGCTCACAGCCTCCTGCCATCTTTTGGCTGGGATCTCCCTGGTCTCTTCGTGAATCCTCTGCTCATTGTAGTAGCTCACGAGTTCATCCAAGATCTTCTGAGCCTCTGAGAGCTCCTGGACTTTATGTTTTTCACAGAGATAGGGGAGTCTCCTCTGGAAGTAATCAAAGGCCTTCTCCACCTTCCCTTTGGCTTGAGCCTGTCTCTTTCCCGTATAGATCATTCCGATACCAAGGCTACGGAGGGCCTTGCGAAACTGGATCTCCCCCTCATCCTCACGAAGCTTGTATCTCACATGAACCCCCTGGTGAAGAACAAACCGAAAGATGGAATGGTTATCCAAATAGTAAGCCAAAGGGATTCCATAAGTGGTAATGGTCTGCCTCACCGTCTGAAGATGCTCAAAGGTCGTCTCTCTGCCTACAATCCTAGCCCCAACAACCCTTCGGGAGTAGTCATCTTTGGTCAAAATCAGATAGTGCTTCTCTTCTGCCCTGGGAAGCCAGAGATGATAAGAGGAATCATGTTGAAAGAGGGCTCCTGGTCCAGAGGTTTCAAACCTCGTATAGAGTTTGCCTTTCTCCTCAGGCAGGGCATGATAGTAGCCATTTTTTAGGGCATAGAGTCGAAGGCTATTGCGGCAAAAGGGACGATGAAATCTCTTCTGGGCCTCCTCGGCTAAGAAGGCAAAATTGAACTTCCCACGAAACAGCTCTGCTTCTTTCTGAATATAGCGGAGCTCTTTATCCAACCACTCTTTGAGCTCTGGGCAGATCACATGAAAGGCATTGTCCTGCCTCTGCCACAAACGAAAGGGCCTCTTTTGACTACTCAAAAGCCATCTCCTTCTCAGTTGGTGAAGACGACTTCGGCCAACCCCTAAAAGCTCCATGGCCTCTTCCTCTGAGATCCGGTGGCCATTGAAGGACTCCAGCACCTCCTGCACAAATTGAACCGGCAGCCTCTTATGAATCCTCTCCCTCATCCTGAAAAGATTCTTGATCCAAGAACCCTAAAAAGACAATATGGACTTGTATCTCACTCTGTGGAGGAGCTCCTTACTTATTGAAAAACTTAGACTCCATTCTTCACTCGGCTTGTATCTCACGAAGCTTGAAACATCGAAGAGGCTCTGAAAGAGGGTTTAAGGATTATCTCGGCTTGTATCTCACGAAGGTAGACCTGGGTTCTCTCTGTCAATTCAATCGCTCTCCTGAGCTTCTCGGCTTGTATCTCACCGGGTGAGGGCTTTGGTTGAACCCTTCTTTTCTGCCTCCACTGCCTTTGATAATCGGGATGCTTCTGTCTCCAGGGTTTCACATAGTCCTCGTAATGGTTCTTCCAGCAGCCCGGATTCCTCTCCCTGTAGAGTCTGTTATTCTCCTTTTTCCTCAGCTTCTGACAGGCTACCGAACAAGCCTTCTGACGATTGCCCACCCTCGGATCAGGAACAAATAACCTTCCACAGTAATGACATCTTTTCTCTGCCACCTTAAATCTTCCCTCCTCAAAGATCTAAGATGACTCATATCTCCATCTCTTTCCACCTCCCTTACTCCTTCTCCCCTATGTCCACAAATGATCTTTCCCAAAAGTACACAAATGATTCTTCCGTAACAGAAAAAAATTTGCTGCAAGTCGAAATTAGGTCGGTGAGGGTGTGTTAAGAGCCTGAAAAAGGAGAATGGAGGTCATTCGGAGAGGGGATTGAGGAGTTTCATTTCTTCGAGTTCGAGGGCAAGAAATTCCCAGAGTTGGGTGAGTTGTCGAACCTGTTCTTTAGTCTGTTTTTGAGCTTCAATCGTTTCGTAAGTCTCTCTCTGATTGAGATAAAGATTTGGGTCAGAGAGTCTCCGGTTGAGATGGTCAAGCTTTCGAGTCGCTTCCTCAAGAGAGGATTCTACCTCGTTAAATCTCTTCTGAAGAGTGGAGAGATGTCTCCGATATTGATCTATCTCTTGTGCCCTCTTTCGCCGCTCTTCTTTGGTGAGACCTTTTGACAACCTTTGGGTCTGGGGAGATTGTCTGGTTCCTTCCTCCGATAAAGTGAGTTGCTGTTTTCGGTATAGATAATCATCATAATTTCCGTAGTAGAGCTCAAGATGTCCATCTTCGATTTCGATCACTTTATTGGCGATTTCATTGATAAGATGACGGTCATGGGTGATAAAGCAGAGTGTTCCGGAAAACTGCCTTAAAGCCTCCTCCAGCACGTTTCGAGAAGGGATATCAAGATGACTCGTAGGTTCATCGAGGAGAAGGAAGTTGGCAGGTTTGAGTAGCATTTTGGCTAAGACCAGTCGACTTTTCTCTCCCCCACTTAAGACCGATACCTTCTTTTCAATATCCTCCTCGCTAAAAAGGAAGGTGCCCAGTAGGGTTCTTAGCTTAGTTTGATTCTCATCTGTTGCCACACTGAGAAGTTCTTCATACACGGTATTTTCAGGGCGGAGAAGGTCGTACTGGTGCTGAGCAAAGTAAGCCCGGATGACCTCCTTCCCCAGGATGACTTCCCCATCCTCATAATCGAGGACTCCTGCGAGAATCTTTAATAGAGTAGATTTTCCTGCTCCATTAGGACCCACCAAAGCCACCTTATCCCCGCGATAGATTGTGAGATTAATTCCCTGATAGACTATTGTGTCTCCATAACATTTATGAAGATTCCTTACCTCAATAACTTTATGGCCACTCCTTTTGGGGGCAGGAAATTGGAAATGGATCTCTCTTCTCTCCTTTGGAAGTTCGATCCGCTCCAGTTTTTGGAGCATCTTGATTCGGCTCTGAACCTGTCGAGACCTGGTGTTTTTAGCTCGGAATCGCTCGATGAATCGTTCAGTCTCTTCTATTCTTCTCTGCTGGGCCTTATAGGTGGCTTCGAGGATTTCTCTTCGATTTGTTTTTTCCCTTAAATAGAAGTCGTAGTTTCCCGAATAAAGGTCAATCCGTTCGTTTTCAATCTCTGCTATCCGATTGACGAGATGATTGAGGAAGACTCGATCATGGGAAACAATGACCATCGCTCCCGGATAATTGACCAAAAACCCTTCAAGCCAGACCAGAGAGGAAAGGTCTAAATAGTTGGTGGGTTCGTCCAAGAGAAGGAGATCCGGAGATTGAAGAAGGATTTTTCCCAGGGCCACCCTCATCAACCATCCCCCACTCAACTGCTCGGTATCGCGATAAAAATCCCTCTCTTTAAAACCCAATCCCTTGAGAATCTGTTTAGCCTCTGCTTCTAATCCATATCCTCCAAGGATGGCATATCGTTCCTGAAGTTTTCCATATTCCTTAGCCAGTTTCTCCTGCTCTTCAGGAGCCTGAAGGGAAGAGAGTTCTTCTTCCAGAATCCTCATCTTATCCTCAAGAGAGATAATATGTTCGGCTCCTTTTAAAACCTCTCCAAGAATCGTATTCCCCTTCATAGGAATCACTTCTTGAGGAAGATAGCCAATTTGAACCCCTTTGGCGATGAGAATCTCTCCTTCATCGACAGGTTCTTCCCCTAAAATAATCCTGAAGAGAGTAGTTTTTCCGGAGCCATTCGGACCGATGAGGCCGATTCGGTCTCTTACTCCGATTTGAAGAGAGACATCTTTAAAAAGGATTTTCCCGCAAAACTGCTTTTGAATATGTTGAAGGGTAATCATTTAAGAAAAGGAATTTTTTACTCAAACTTTTTGTCATATTTATCAAAATTATAGCCCGCTTTCTTATAATCCTCCAAAGCCCGGACCCTTAAATCCTCCCGCTTCGTCTTTTCGGCCTCTTTATCGGCAAGTTCGGCTGCATGGCTCCACTTCCCCTCTTTCTCATATTCTCTAATCTTTTTTTCAGTTTCAGTGACGGGACTTCCTTTGACAACCACCGTTGGAGCAAAAAGAACTCTATAGATCGGGTTTTGACATTGGGGACAATGGGTCAACGGGGGTTCGACCATTCGCTGAATAATTTCAAATCCTGAACGGCAGTGGTCACAGCTTTTATCCCCATTTACAGCCTTATAGGCATAAGTGGGCATCTCCATCACCTCCGATTAATAAATAATATTACGAATCAAAATGTCAAGGAGTTGAAGGGGTTAGAAATGACTTCAATTCAGACATAAGGATTGAGGTCTGTAAGAGGCAATATGGAAGGGAGTTAGAGAGGGGGGTAGAGTGCAAAGTGGTATAAAATTCTATCCCCTTATATTTTTTTCTTGACAAATAACACCTAATATATATAATAGGTGTTATGAATCTCAACTCTCTTTCCTTTCATCGGAAACGGGTCAGCCTTTTAGTTCGGAAGCGGGCACGGTTC
>CALIBK010000139.1 GCA_938045955.1 uncultured bacterium
TTAGAGGCGAGAATCTCATACGCCTCCTCCCATGGGATTCGTTCCCATTTACCCTCCCCTTTCTCTCCTTTTCTTTTTAATGGATAGAGCAGGCGATCTGGATGGTAGGCTAATTGGATAGAAGCTATCCCCTTTGGACAAAGGGTTCCTTTATTGATTGGACACTGAGGATCCCCTTCGATCTTTATGACTTTCTCCCCTTTCACATAAACCAGGACGCCGCAACCCCCGTGACAGATCCGACAGTGACTTCTCACCATCTTTTTTTCTGAGCCCGTCAGGTTTTCCATTTCAGTCCCCTATTCAAATAGGTGATCAAAAGAAAAGGGGGAGAGGATTAAATTTGATCGTTCTTTATCTTGTTTCTCTTCTAAATGGTTTAGCAAGAATCTCAAGGACTCGAAAGTCAAAAAAGTTATTACAGTGAGAGGGCCAGACGACAAGGGCAGTATCGGCTCCTCCCCCTTTAGAGGTGGTGGTCCCTCCCACGGCAACGGTCTTTTCAATCGGAATAGCGCCACTGTCGGCGGCCATGATGGTGCACTCAATGGCCACTTTCACTCCTACTCCAAAGAGAGATCGAAGGGATTCGGCGACCACTTCACTATGAGAGACCCCTGAAAATTTATTCGTAAAAGACCGCTCCAGCCCCGAAAGGATATGGCTCTGTTTCACGACCTTACATCCCATGGACTCCAATTCCTTTAAAATCTTCTGGTCAAATTTCCAGACCCCGGGCGAAGAAAACCCTGGTTGAGAGCTGACGATCACCAGATTTGTCTCCCCTGCCATTCGTTTTGCAAATTTAAGGCCTGTCTTTCCGGTGGAACTGGCAACGACCACACTCTGGATATCCCCCTCTTTCAGCCTCTCATAGACCACCTCGATGACCGCATCGGTATTGTCAATCCCGGGTTTATCGAAGTAGAGAATCGAACGGCTTTTACCCACGATTTGCCCTCCTCGTTATTCTTTTAAAGTAAACCTCCATTTGCAAAACAGATCCTTCGGGTGAGGATCCGGTGGAGCAAAGAGACATTCGACCTGGATTCGATCATCGATCACCCTTGCAAAACCTTCAAATTCTCCTCGATGCATCTCCTTACAATTGAATTCTTCCAGTCCCCGCTTCAAACGGGCCTCCTGGGTTGCACAGCTTGGAACATGAATCAATACTTCATTCTCTTTTTCTTCGATCCGGTAGCCAAGTAGAATAGCCCAGGGAAAGTATCTCAGCGCTTTGACAAAGCCCTTCAGACCTTTCTCCTGTATCTGAAATCGCTTAATCAGATCCCTCGCAGCCAGACCGGCCACTCTTCCCCATACCCGTTCATTGATTCGTTCAGCCGTGGGCTGGTCAAACCTTTCCGTGACATAAAGAAACCAGAAGGCATCAACGACCCTGTAATGCCAGAGGAGGAATTGAATATAATTGTTCAGATCATGGGTATCCATTTCTTTAAAGATTTTGAGATCCATGGGATTCCCTTATGGTCTTGAAAAAATGAATGATTTACTTTAGATTCCTTTTGGCCGCTTTCGATGGTCGTGAAACGGTTTTCTTCTCCCCCTTTTGAGACTTTTTATCCTCGATCATCTTTCGAACGTCTCGTCGGCCCATCTTACGAAGCCTCACCATGATTTCTCTCTTTTCCATCGCAGGCTTAAACTTACCGCTCTCCCATTTATGGATAGCTCCGACCGTAACCCCCGTGAGTAAGGCCAACTCCCTCTGAGTAATTCCTAACCTTTTTCGAAGGCTTCGAATCAAACGGGGTGAAAATCGGGCGCTTTTGACCTCTGCTGGAGTAACCTCGGCGGGGATCTTTTTCTCCTTCACTCCGATTGGTGAGACTCGTTGCAAACTGAGAAGAGATTTCCGAAGCTGAGAGACAATTCCCTTCAGGGACTTTATCTCCCCTTTAAGGGGAAGGGCCATCTTCTTTACCTCCCTTTTCGCCAGACGGACGATCTCTGATTTGATCATTGATTCAACCTTTCCCATGGCTTCCTCCTTTCAGAAAACGATTTGTTTTCTCTTCTCTTCGAAAATTTCCTTTGCCTTCTGTAGCTTTCTTTTTTTCTCGATCAACCATTTCCTGACCCTTTTTCCCCTCTCTTGAAGAGAAGTATAGTTCTCCTCTATCCTTTTTAGAGAGGGAGACCCGATGGGAGAAGGTTGAGAGAGGACCCTTTCAGGGGATTGGATCTCCTTAATCTCTCTCTCTGAAATAGGAAGATCGAGACGTAACTCTGAGAGGGCCTTCTTTAAACCCTGATAGGAGACTTCCTCCTTTCCTTCCTTTTCAGAATATCTTACCGCTTTTTCTACCACTTTCTTGGCCTTCCTCAAAGGGATATGGAAAGTGCGGACGATCCATTCCATTAATGGGGTTGCCCCGATAAAGTCCCCCCGGGCGAGCTCTTCCATCCTCTGAGGATTTAGCCGGAGAAGTTGAATCACCTCTTTCATCACAGAGAGAATAGGTTTGACCTCTTCCATGAGATCCATAATCCAATATTTTGTCCATTGGGTATCTCGATTATATCCTATAAAGAGAGCCTTTCCCATAGAAAGGAGGCTCACCAATAGTCCCTGGGAATAAGAAGCTTTTGCTTTCACCACCTCGAGGGAGCAGGGATTTCGTTTTTGAGGCATGATGGAACTTCCCGTACAATGTCGATCGTCGAGTTGAACCAGATTAAACTCACGGGTTGAAAGAAGGATCAAAGTTTGGGCCATAGAAGAGAGGTGATTTGTGGTGATAGTCATCGCATAGGCCAATTCCGCTTCCGGTTCCCAACGCTGGGTGATTGGGTCAGTCACATTCTCCGTAGGGCCATCAAAGCCGAGAAGTCTTGAAGTTAAGTTTCGATCCAAAGGAAAAGAAGTCCCGTACCCTGCTCCACTTCCCAAAGGGTTTTTATTGAAAAGGTCATACCAATGAATCAAACGATGGGCATCTCGAAGGAGCGCTTCTCCAAAGGAGAGAAGAAGATGTCCGAAAGTAGTGACCATTGCATGTTGATGATGAGTATAACCGGGCATGAGGGTATCTCGAAACTCCCAGGCCCTTTCGAGGAGGGATTCGATTAATTCAATAATTCCCTCGGCCTCCTCCAACACTTGATCCCGGAGATAGAGACGCATGTCCAGGATAACCTGGTCATTTCGACTTCTTCCGGTATGGATCTTCCCGCCGTACTCTATTCCTAATTTTTCCGTGAGAAAGGCTTCGACCTGGCTGTGGATGTCTTCATAAGAAGGATTCACCCTAAATTTTCCTTTTAAATAGAGATGCTCTAAATCCAGGAATCCTTTTAGAATCTTTTTACCTTCCGATTTTGAAAGAATACCCTGGTGAGTCAGCATGATCACGTGAGCCTGAGACCCCCATAGATCATAGGGGATCAGACGCTCATCCGCAGGAGGAATTCCTTTTATGTCTCTTCCAGAGAGGAATTCCATGATTTCCCGATTCGGGAGCCTATGGAAACGTTCTCCCCAAAGCCTATTGCCCTTCATTCCCTTCACTTTCCTTTTTTTAATTTGATTCGATATGTTAGCATAAAATCCATTTCTAAACAATGGGTTTCGTGATTTATTTATAATTTCTTATCGAGGGGACGGTGAGGATCGGAGAGTATAAAAATTAAACGATCTGGATCCTTCCAGGGGGGCCTTCGATTACCTCTCCGATGATCGAGGACTGAAAGCTACCCTCCATCCTTAAAGCCTCAACAAGTTTTTGGGCATTCTCAGGAGGAAGAGAAATGAGCAGCCCACCCGAGGTTTGGGGATCATAGAAGAGATCGATTAGAATTTCTGGAATTCTGGAATCTACCTCCACGTGGCAGGAAAAATATCTTCGATTCGAATAGGCTCCTCCAGGTATCAAACCCTGTTTCGCATAATCCAGGGCTTCTGAAAAGATTGGAACTTTCTCAGAGTGAATCACCATCTGAATCTCGCTTGCCTTTGCCATCTCAAGGGCGTGGCCAATGAGACCGAAACCTGTGATGTCGGTACAGGCATGAGCATCGTATCCTTTCATCAACTCCGATGCCCTTCGATTTAAAGTGGTCATACTCTCCACCATTTTATGAACCGCTTCCTTGGAAGCCATCTCTGCTTTTAAGGCAGTGGCAATAATGCCTGTCCCGATGGGTTTAGTCAATACGAGTTGATCCCCCACCCGGGCTTTGGCATTGGTTAGATACCGATGGGGGTGGACAATCCCTGTAACGGCCAACCCATATTTTATCTCTTTATCTTCAATGGAATGGCCTCCCACCAAGGCCACCTGGGCCTCCTCCATTTTGGCGAGTCCTCCGCGAAGGATCTCTTTTAGAATAGTGGAAGGAAGGCTATGGATGGGGAAGGCCACTAAATTCATTGCGGTCAACGGGGTTCCTCCCATGGCGTAGACGTCACTCAAGGCATTTGTTGCTGCTATTTGACCAAAGGTATATGGGTCATCCACAATGGGAGTAAAAAAATCGACAGTCTGAACAAGGGCTACCTCCTCAGTGAGTTGATAGATCCCAGCGTCATCCGAAGTTTCGATTCCCACTAATACTCTGGGATCCTTCTGGATAGGTAATGCTTTTAAGATTTGATCCAGATCCTCTGGACCCACCTTAGAGGCTCATCCGGCCTTTTGGACAGTTGCCGTCAAACGAATTTCATCCATTCTTCTCTCCGTTTTCTGAATCCTTCCCTTTACTAAGATACCTTATGAACCCTTTTTGAGTCAAATTGATTTTCCCGATAGATATTCAATTTTCTTTAAAGAAATCTCAATAATAGAAAGATCAAGGGTTAACCCTATATATTTATCATCCAATGGGTTGTGAACTCAAGTATTCGGTAATTCCTTGCTGAAGGAAGGGAATCATTTTGGCCTGAAAGGGATATTTCCGAAACCCTGAAGATGCGGATCGATTCAGTATGCCCTCTCAGGTCTATCCCACCCCATGACAGATGGATTAGAGGGGTCGATTAAAAATTGTTGCTTATTTAGAGAATTTGATATAAATTTTGAAAAATGATGGGTTAAAGGAGGTGGGGTATGTATAAAAAGATTTTAGTTCCTCTCGATGGTTCTGAGCTTGCCAAAAAGGGATTAGAAGAAGCAGAAAGATTGGCGAAATTTTTTGGCTCTGAGATCATCCTTTTTCAGGTCGTTCCATTTCTTCCCATCTATGGTTCCCCTGAATTGGTCACCCCCCTGATCGTTGATGAGAAACAGAAGGAGTTCGCAGAGCAATATCTCGCTGGTCTAACCGAGGAGCTCAAAAAGAGGGGTCTTCAGGCAAACTATATGGTAAAGACGGGTCAGCAGGTAGCCGTAGAAATCATTGACTATGCGAAAGAGAGCGGGGTGGATTTGATCGTGATGTGTACCCATGGTCGATCAGGAATTACAAGATGGGTATTAGGAAGTGTTGCCCTAAAGGTCTTGACCCGAGCCGAAACACCTATTCTGCTAATCCGTTCCAAGGCCTAACTTTTTGGTTCATCTCATGAGCACTATTCTTATTGGACTTTATATTACTTGTGAGATAGTGGCCAATGTGACCGCCTCCAAACCGGTTCAGATTGGAAAGATTGTAGTTCCCGCGGCCATCTTTATTTATACTTTGACCTTCACTCTCATCGATTTGATTAATGAATCCTTCGGAAAAAAGGGAGCCCAGAGGGTGGTTTTGGCCGGGTTTATGGCCAATCTTCTTCTGGCTCTCTATACCCAGCTGGCTATCCTTCTTCCACCTGCTCCGTTCTATTCAGGACAGGAGGCCTTTGCCTCGGTCCTTGGGGGAACGCCAAGAATTGTCTTTGCCAGTCTTACTGCCTATCTCATTAGTTCCCTGATCGATACAGAAATCTTTGCTCTCTGGAAAACCTATATCCGTGGTCCAAAGTGGTTGAGGGTTCTGGTAAGCAACACTATTTCCACAGGAGTGGATAGTATCGTGTTCATCACCCTTGCCTTTTATGGAGTGATGCCCATCGCAGCCCTAATCAAAGGACAATACAGTGTAAAAATGGCTATCACGTTTGGAAGTCTTCCCTTAATCTATCTGGTGAGAAGCCGAAAAAAAGGGAGCGATTAATGAAACGGGAACATATCTTTCTTCTATTCATCCTATTTTTGACCTTCCTCTCTTTTTATCTCCTCTATCGAATCCTTTTCCCTTTTCTGGCTCCTTCTCTCTGGGCTCTTCTTTTAGCCATCATTTGCTTTCCTGTCTCTCAAAGGCTCCATCAACTCTTGAAGAAGAAAATTCTCTCTTCAGCGATTATGACTTTTTTAGTCTTTTCGGTCATTCTCTTACCCGCAGGATTCCTGATGATCTCTTTAATCCAGGAGGTGATCGATTTCTATCATTGGTTGGAGGGCATGATCCGTGCGGGTGATCTTCAAAGCTTTCTCCAAAAAATCGGACAATGGGGAATCGTGCGGTGGACCCTTGAGAGAGTGAGTCTCTATATCGATCTTAAACAAATGGATCTTATGAATCTTCTTTTAAAGAATGTTCAGCAGATCGGTACATTTTTATTTAACCAAACCTCCACGATTCTCAAAGGGGTCTCTTCTTTTATCATTGGATTCTTTTTTACCCTTCTCTCCCTCTATTATTTCTTTAAAGATGGTGATCAATTATGGTTAAAATTGAAGGAAATTATTCCCCTCCCTTCCAAAGAAAGGGACCTCATCATCCTGCGGTTCAAGGAAATGATCTATGCCGCTATTTTTGGAGGGTTATTGATTGCATTCATTCAAGGAGTACTGGGAGGATTTTCCTTCTGGGTGTTGGGACTCCCATCCCCTGTTTTCTGGGGAACAGCGATGGCCTTTCTCTCCTTCATCCCGATCGGGGGGACAGCCCTCATCTGGGGGCCTGCAACTATTTTTCTTCTCTTTCAAGGAGCCTTTCTTAAAGGGGCGATTCTTTTGGGTTTAGGAATTTTTGTCATCGGATTGGTGGACAATTTTCTTAGGCCTTATTTTATGAGCGCGAAGACGAATATTCATCCCCTTTTGCTTTTCTTTGCTGTTCTTGGAGGTATCCATGCCTTCGGGATAATCGGGGTGGTTGCAGGTCCCCTCATCGCTACCCTTTTTCTTACCCTGATAGAGATCTATATTCAAGGAGAGAAGATTCGAAAGGGTTCCGAATCACCAAAAATCTTTTAAAGAACAGGGGCCTCTATAATCTCTACCTTAAATTCCTTGGCCTGAGGAGGAAGATCTTTGAAGACCACCATAAAGGGACTCGATTTTCCAGCAGGAACCAACATCGCATTTGCACTTTTAGGATGGATGCTCATATCCCCCTCGAAGAATTCGGGAGGGAAGGACTTCCATTCTTCCCGGGAAATCGTATGACCACAGAAAGCCTCCTTGGAGACTACCTCTTTCTTTGATTGATCAAAAATGATGACTTTGACTTTGACATGTCTTCTATCTTTTGAAGATTGATTTTCCACCCTCCCCTCAATGACAAACAGAGAGATTTCTTTCACCCTCTCTTCATACCCATTAAGGTCTCTCAGGATCAGATCTTTCTTTTCGATGCCGAGGATCTGATTCCAGATTCCGCTCATCCTTCCTATGGATTTATCCAAATAAGGAGAAAGTTTTCCTCCAGAGCCCAGTTCTGACCATAAATAAAAGAGTCCGAATACGAATAATGTGATAACAATCACCAGCCCTATGAACCGGAAGGAACTCCTTTTCTCTCTCATCACCCTTATCTTGGGTTCCATTCGCTCCATAGAAGGGGCAGGTTGGGATTCAAATTCCTTAGGAGGGAAGGCTTCTTTGGGCAGAAGCTCCTCGGCTCTTTCCGCCAGAGGGGGTTCTGCTTCAAAGGGAAATCTCTCTTCCTCTTCTTCAAATGGCTTCGCTTCGGGCTCCTCTCCCGTTTCCTCTTCTCTTTCTTGCGAGGGGACTTCCAAACCTTTCTCTTCCGGAGAAATTAGCTCCTTGTGATATTTCGCAAAGGATTCGAATTCTTCGGCCACCTCTTCTTTCGTTTCTGGAGGGGGCACGACATAGAAAACATGGTGACACCTCGAACACCGAACCTTTGATCCCTTTGGAGAAATTCTCGAATCATCGAGTCGATACTTCGTAAGACAGGAGGCACAGGTGATGATCATAAAAAAACCCCTTTTTATATTTTTACCCATTATGAAGAAAGCCAGTAAAAAAATCAAGAATAAAATGAAAAGCAAGGGAATCCATTAGTCATGGATGGAGAACAGGTCTGACAGGCGGTTTGGAGAAAACCCTGAGTGCGGTTACCTTAAATTGCCCCTAAAGCTTTCAGGTTCAACCCGCTTTGATGAAAAACCCATTTCTAAAAGTGAATCGTTTTGTATTCCATTTTATACTAAATCGATCCGTGCTCTCAGGGTTTCGAAAATCTCCCTGACAGGCCAAAATGAATTCCTCTCCTCGGTGAGGGATTAAAAAGCAAGGGGATTCATCATCGAGGGTTGGAAACCAGTTAGGTCTAATAAGGAAAGAATGGGAAGGGTTTTGGGTGTCAGTCTTTTGAGACTGACACCCAATGGATGTGAATCAATCTGATTATCTCCCCAGGCGTTTTTTAAACTCCTCTGTAAGCATCGGAACCACAGTAAAAAGATCTCCAACGATTCCATAGGTGGCAATCTTAAAGATAGGCGCCTCGGGATCTTTATTGATGGCTACGATGATCTCGGAAGTCTTCATTCCAGCCTGATGCTGAATGGATCCGGAGATCCCACAGGCAATATAGATCTTCGGTCTCACTGTTCTTCCTGTCTGTCCCACCTGATGTTCATAAGATATCCATCCAGAATCCACCGCAGCACGCGAAGCCCCCACGGCTGCTCCTAAAACCTCGGCCAGTTCCCGGATGGGCTTGAACCCTTCAGGACCCCCAACGCCTCTTCCTCCAGAGACAATGATCTCCGCATCAGCAAGATTGACGGTTTCGGTTCCCCTGATGAATTCTAATACCTTTGTCCGAACCTGTTCCTCCGTCATCTGGAGAGGTTCTCGGATAATCTCCCCTTTCCTTGAATCATCCCTTTCAGGCATGGGGAAGACCTTTGGTCTCACCGTTGCCATTTGGGGTCGATAATTGGGATAGTCGAGGATGGTGGCCATGATATTTCCACCAAAGGCAGGTCGAGTTTGACGGAGGTACTTTGTTTCAGGATCAATGTCTAAGCCCGTACAGTCTGCCGTCAAACCAACTTCAAGGGTAGTGGCTACCGTGCCGGCAAAATCTCTTCCCTGGGTCGTAGCTCCAAAGAGAACGATTTCTGGCTTGTATTTTCGAATAAGATCAACCGCCGCCTTCGCGTAGGGGTCGGTTCGATAGATTTTGAACAGGGGACTCTCAACCAAATAGACTCTTTCCGCTCCATAGGCAATGGCTTCTTTGGCAAAACCCTCGGCCAATTCAGGATCGGCAAAGAGCATCCCGCAGAGTTTACATCCCAACGCATTTGCCAGTTTTCTTCCCTCGCCGAGAAGCTCAAAGGAAACGCCCGAAACCTTTCCAAATTCATGTTCGATAAATACCCAGACGTCCTTGAAGGCAGAAGTATCAATGGTGACTGCCTTCTCTTCTTTTTCCATGGTGATCGCATTGACGGGGCAAACATCCACACAGGCACCGCAAAAGGTGCATTTCTCATCCACCACTGCGATCCCTTCCTTCATGCTTAAGGCCCCGAAAGGACATACAGGGACGCAGGATTCACAACCCGTACAGAGATCTTTATCAATCAGTAGTCTGGCCATTCCTTTTCCTCCTCATCCTATTCCTGGATCTATATATAGTCTAATATAGAAGGTTCCTATTTGATAAACTTTGTTTCCATCAATTTGGTGACCAGTAAGGGAACTACTTCGTTGAGCTCCCCCTTTAAGATTTCACCCCCTCCTCCTCTGGCCTCCGGAGTGAAAACCTTTACCACCCAGGTAGGTGATCCCTTTAAACCGATTCGATTTTCATCAGCATTGATATCCTTCGCCGTGAGGGTGGGAATTTGTGCTTTGGCAGCTTTTTTAATCCCGATGAGGGAGGGAAGCCTCGGTTCGTTGATATCCTTGACCACCGTAATTAATGCCGGGAGCGGAGCTTCCACTACCTCTCTTCCGTACTCCAAAAGCCTCTCCACAATGATTTTTTTCTTCTCCAGATCGATTTCCCGAATCTTAGAAACATAGGTGAGCTGAGGGATTCCCAGGCGAGTGGCAATCCCTGGGCCTACCTGTGCGGTATCCCCATCGATTGCCTGTTTTCCACAGATCACAAGATCTGCCCCACCTATATATTCAATTGTCTTTGAAAGGGCATAAGCTGTAGCCAAGGTATCAGATCCCGCAAAGG
This sequence comes from uncultured bacterium, assembly GCA_938045955.1. GTDB lineage: Bacteria > Desulfobacterota > BSN033 > BSN033 > UBA1163 > CALIBK01. The sequence goes on from CALIBK010000139.1 coordinate 10,402, forward strand.
CCTTGTCGGAAATGAGATAGACTTTGTCTGCCCCTACGGCTAAAGCATTTCTCAACACCTCGATCGCCTGAGGAGGACCCATCGTAATGACATGAACTTCCCCGCCCAACTTCTCTTTGATTCGAAGAGCCTCTTCAATGGCATACTCATCAAAGGGATTACAGATACTGGCAACCCCTTCTCGAATCAGGGTATTTGTTTTAGGGTCAATTTTAACGTCTGTAGTATCAGGAACCTGTTTTACACATACGACGATCTTCACGTGTTATTCCCTCCTTTATCTTCCTTTAAAATTTGGTTTTCTCTTCTCCACGAAGGCGTTCATTCCTTCCTTTTGATCCTCGCTCGCAAACCCGATACCAAAAGCATAGGATTCAAGGGCACAGGCCTCGGTAAGGTCCATATTGTACCCTGCATCAATGACCATCTTTGCCAGCCTTATTCCAATTGTCCCATTGGATGCGATCTGGGAGGCCACTTTTTTGGTCTCTTCCATCAAGGAGGCTTGAGGAACGACACGATTCACAATACCCATCTGATAGGCCTCCTGAGCCGTAATCATCTTTCCAGTGAAGATTAACTCTTTTGCCTTCCCTTTGCCAATCAGGCGAGGCAGTCTCTGGGTTCCCCCAAAACCGGGAAAGATCCCGAGAGTGACCTCAGGGAGTCCAAATCTTGCATTCTCAGAGGCGTAAATGAAATCGCACGCCAGAGCAATCTCCGTTCCTCCTCCCAATGCATATCCATTGACCGCCGCAATGACTACACGATCGAGATCCTGAATCATTTTTAAGGTATGGTGTCCGAGTTTTGAAAAATTGAGTGCCTCAATCGAGTTCATGTCCTTCATCTCTAAGATATCAGCCCCTGCCACAAACGCTCTCTCTCCTGCGCCAGTAAGAATCAGAACCTTTATCTCCGAATGATCTTTTACTTCTTGGAGTGCCAGTTGAATTTCATTTAAGGTCTCTCGATTGAGGGCATTGAGGGCTTTCGGTCGGTTGATCGTGAGGATACCGATCTCATCTTCAAACGATAATAGAATGTTTTTATATTCCATTCCCCCTCCTTTTAGGGTTCTCGAATAGCTAACATTTTTCTATCATCATGGCCATGCCCTGTCCCCCTCCGATACAGAGGGTGGCAAGGCCCAGGGTTACCCCTCTTCTTCTCATCTCATAAAGAAGAGAAACGATCAATCTTGCCCCGGTGCATCCAATTGGATGTCCTAAAGAGATTCCACTTCCATTGACGTTAGTGCGGTTAAGATCAAATTGAAGTTCCCGAATACAGGCAATAGCCTGAGAAGCAAAGGCCTCGTTGAGCTCTATGAGACCGATGTCCTTAAGGGCCAGACCGGTTTTTTTTAAAATTCTCCTTACCGCCGGGATAGGTCCTAAACCCATATATGCAGGATCCACTCCCCCGGAGGAGTAAGCTTTGATTTTTCCTAAGGGTTTTAGACCGAGGGCTTCTGCCTTCTCCTTTGACATGAGAAGTAAAGCTGCTGCCGCATCGTTGATCCCCGAAGCATTTCCAGCAGTGACCGTTCCTCCCTGTTTAAATGCCGGGGGGAGTTTAGCCATCTTTTCTAAACTCGTATCCATAGGCCTTTCATCCACTTCGAAGCGGAGGGGCTCGCCCTTTTTTTGTGGAACTTCCACAGGGACAATCTCCTCTTGAAAGATTCCTCTTTGAATTGCACTTCTTGCTCTCTGATGACTGAGCAGCCCTATTTCATCCTGTTCTTTTCTTGAAATCCCATACTTTTCAGCAATATTTTCAGCCGTAACTCCCATATGGTATCCATAAAAGATTTCGAAAAGACCGTCGAAGACCATAAGGTCAACCATCTCCTGATTGAACATCCTTGCGCCCCACCGAGCCATAGGAAAGGCATAGGGGACCTGGCTCATATTCTCCATTCCTCCAGCAATAATCACCTCCGCCTCCCCTGTTTGGATCGCCTGGACTCCTAAGGCAATGGCTTTCATCCCGGAGGCACAAACCTTATTCACAGTGAAGGCATTTGTCTCTTTTGGGATCCCCCCATAAATCATAGCCTGTCGGGCTGGATTCTGTCCTTGACCTGCTTGAAGGACGTTGCCCATGATTACCTCATCGACTTCCACTTCTTGAAGCGAACCCTCCCATTGATAATACCTCTTTTCTAAATCGGTCATCCCCTGGCCCCGATATATCTCAGGAGCAACTTCTAAATATTCCTTCTTTGGGACAGGTTTAAGACCTGCTCTCTTTAAGACCTCTCGAATTACTTTAGCCCCTAAATTTACTGCAGGGATATCTTTTAGGGATCCCCCGAAAGAACCTATCGCTGTTCTACATGCACTGACCACCACGACCTCTCTCATCATTCACCTCGTCATTTAAAGATATTTTTCACAAGTTTTTAGCCCAAAACCCTATGTTTGTCAACCTTTTTTTAAATTTTATGGTATTGATTGATTCCTTTTAGATTTCAATGAATTAGAATTAAGAAAAAGCATCGATCTTTCTTGCTATCACCTAATGTGGAAAATCTTTCTGAAGGAGAGGATGATCTCTAACTGATTCAGATTAGATTTTAATCTCGATTATCGATTTTTCTTTTAAGCTTTTAAGGTATTGTTTGAGGGCTTTCTCCATTTCTTGATTCAAATAATCGGTTTTAACCTTCTCCTTCACCTCTTCAAAGGGGATAGGTTCTCCTCCCTTCCGATCCATCAGCTTGATGAGATGAAAACCCATTTCGGTTCGGATGATCCGACTCACCTCTCCTACCTCCAGTTTTAAGATTTCCCTTTCCAGGAGTGGAAGAAGTTCTCCTCGTTTGAAGAATCCCATGTCTCCCCGATCCTTTGCGGAGCCGTCATCAGAATAAAGAAGGGCCATCTGTCCAAAGTCTTCCCCCTTTTTGATTCTTTCCAGGACCTCCTCACATTTTTTTCTGATCCTACCCACCTCCTCTGAAGAAGCATCCTTTGGGATATAAAATAGAATATGACCCGGTCGAAACATTTCCTCCGTTCGGTATCGATCGATATTCCTTTGATAGAACTCCCTTAATTCCTTCTCCCCTTTCGGAGGTTCCACTTTGACTGCCCAACTCACGATCTTGGTACGGAGGAGCTGTTTCTCAATCTCCTTTCGATAGGTTTCAAAAGTAAGACCGTCCCTGGCCAGTGCTTTCTCAAGGTCTTCCTGGCTCGCCTGGTGCTGTCGTTTGATATCCTCAATCACAGAATCTACTTCTTTGCTGGTCACTTTAATCCCGGCCTTTTTTGCCTCTTGATCGATTAACTTCTCTTCGATGAGGACCTCCAGAACCTTTCGGATGACTTCTTGGGTCTTCGACCTTCTCTCTGCCCGATCCTCGGTCAGGATTTGTTCTAAGAAGGGACGGGCCCTTCCCTCCACCTCTGAAAGGGTAATAATCTCCTGATTGACAATGGCCGCAATTCGGTCCACGACTGCAAAGCTATGGAAGGGGCCAAGAAGGTTCAGGAAGATCCATCCTCCCAAGAGTAGAAGTGCTTTTAAGATTTTAACCAGCTTCGATTGATCCTGATCTTTGATTTCTTTTTGAGATCGTTGAACCATTGCTGAAAGGCTTCCTCTCCTTTCCTTTTCTCGAGTTCTTTATAGATCGCTGACTTAGCTTCCTCAAAGGAAATCTCCTGAGCCTCTATCTTATCCTCTAATTTAAAGATATGATAACCATAAGGGCTTTTAACCACCTCGCTAATCTCTCCCACTCTCATTGAAAACGCTCGATTGAACTCTAAGGGTTTTTCCCCTTCACTAAAATAACCCAAATCTCCTCCTCGAACTTTTTCAGGACCGATGGATTTGGACATCGCTATTTTCTCAAAACTCTCTCCTTTCTTCAGTTGTTTTAAAATCTGAAGGGCCTCCTCTCCATCCGAGACCACGATCTGTCGAACTCTGACCTTCTGTGGAATCTGAAATAGGGATCGATGAGTCTCGTAATATTTTCGAGCCTCCTCTTCCTCAATCTTTCCGTGGAAACGCTGGGCATGGCGAATCATCTTTTCGGCAAGAAGTTTTTCTTCCAGCCCTCTCTTCCATTCCTCTAAAGGGATCCCCGTAAGGGTTAACTTTTCGCCAAAACCCTCTCCAGGATAATCCTTTTTAATTTCGGAAAGGGTTCGATTTAATTCCTCCGGTAAGATTTTGATTCCGATTCGTCTTGCCTCCTGCGCCAGGAGTTTACGGTCCATCATCTGGTCCAGACAGATCATCCTTAACTCTCTGAGGGCTTCGGATTTTTCTTCTCTCCCCTGCTCGAATAACAGCTCTCTCATCTCCCGCTCAAATTCGTCCACCGTAATCCTCTCCCCGTTAACCTCCGCCACTACCTGATCGGGAAGTTTTGCTTCTCGGGGATTGCAACTAAAGGAGAGAAAGAGAAAGGGAATCAGTATGATCCAGAGGAGAGGGATTTTCATTTCTTTTCTTCTTTGGGTTTAGCCTCCCTTTTGATCTCCTCATTCCAGAGCTTTTCATTGATCACGATGTTTGACCTCGATTTTGCCTCTCGAATATAGTTCAGCCGAGCCTCCTGTTTTTTCTTAGGTTGAAGAAAGAAGCGGATCTTCTCCTTCACCTTATCAAAGGGCTGTAAGGCCATTCCCCGCATGTCCTCCAGTCGAATGATATGATATCCGTATGGAGAACGAACCACCTCGCTCACCTCTCCTCTCTTTCGAAGGGAGAAAGCGGCTTCTTCAAATTGAGCAAAAGAGGGGGCCAGTTGACCTCTCTGGATATATCCAAGGTTTCCTCCATCTTCTCGGGTTCGATCAATATTATAAAGAGAGGCCAATTTTTCAAAACTCTCTCCGCCGGAGAGTCGGGCCAGAACCTCCTTAAGGATGGGTTCAGAATTTACCACGATGTGTCGAATTTTTATCTCCCGAGGCTCCGTAAAGAGGGATTGATTTTCTCGATAATAATTCTTAATCTCCTCCTCAGTGACCTCATCCTTTCCTTTGAGAACCTCCTCGAAAAGCGCTTCGATTAAAAGGGCTCTCCGAAAGTCTTCGACTTTCGCCTGAATCTCTCGGTCCTTCTCTAACCCCCTCTTTTTAGCCTCCTGATAGAGAACTTCCCGAGCAATAATGTAGTTTTCAAGAAAGTCTCTCATCCCCTTCTCATCCAACAGGCGCATCTTTCCTTCCAGGGGTTGTTTCTCCATTAATTGGCGAAATTCTTCAATGGAGATGGAGACCTCATTGATCCTAACGAGCTCCTTGTTTCCTAAGGCTTTAGGCTCCCTTTTTTCGCAACCCAGGGGGAGGATAAGGAAGAAGAAGGCGAATAAGATAAAAACCCCCTTTTTTTTCATCCCTTTCTCCTTAAAGGAGGAGCCACTCCGATAGTACCTGAAAACTTACCATATTAAGCTAAGGCTTGCAATAACCTCCTCGTACTTCCCAACGGGTCTTTCCTCATTTCAGGATTTCTCGGGAGAATCAATTTTGAATCCGGGGTGATTCGACACCTTTCGCCTCCCCTGTGAATCCATTTTAGAATCTTTTGAGGAGAGACCTGGGTGGATTCATGGAAGGTCAAAATGAGCTGCTCCGGTGTCTCCTCTAATTTTTTTATGGCCAACTTCATCAAAAAGGTTTTTATTTTGATGACTTCGAGGAGGTAGAGAACTTCCTCGGGAATCTTTCCAAAACGATCTCTCAACTCTTCTCCAACCTGATCGACCTCTTCCTCTGATCGGCAGAGGGAAAGCCTCCGATAGAAGGCAAGCCTTTCGGAGGAGTCCTCAATATAGGTTTCCGGGATAAAGGCAGGAACCCGAAGGTGAATTTCAGGGGTGATCTCCTCCACGACCTCCTCCCCTCTCAATTCTTTTACTGCCTTTTCAATTAACTGCATATAGAGTTCTAATCCCACTGCGGCAATATGGCCCGATTGAGAACGTCCCAGGAGATTTCCGGCTCCACGGATTTCTAAATCTTGAAGGGCTAACCGAAATCCAGATCCAAGCTCGCTCATCTCTTGAAGGGCCCGGAGTCTTCGGGTGGCATCCCGAGAGAGGGAGAATCCCGAAGGAATGAGAAGATAAGCATAGGCTTGATGAGGCCCCCTCCCCACCCGACCTCGAAGCTGATAGAGGTCTGCTAAACCAAACTGTTCTGCATGATTAATGAAAATGGTATTGGCCATCGGAATATCCAGCCCCGATTCGATGATGCTCGTGCAGACTAAAAGATTGTACTCCCCTTGCACAAATTGAAGCATCACCTTTTCTAATTCTCTTTCCCTCATCTGTCCATGGGCCACCGCAAGCCGTGCCTGTGGAACGAGCTGTTTGAGATGGTGAGCAATGGAATAAATATTTTGCACCCGATGGTGGACAAAGAAGGCTTGCCCATCTCGGGCAAATTCCCTCTCCAAGGCCTCTCGAATAATCTCATCATCATAACGGACCACAAAGGTTTGGATGGAGAGTCGATGTTCCGGAGGAGTCTGAATCAGAGAGAGGTCGCGGATTCCGGAGAGTCCCATCTGAAGGGTCCGGGGAATAGGAGTTGCCGTCAGGGTGAGGGTATCCACCAGTCTCTTTATCTCCCTCAGACGTTCCTTCTGGATGACCCCAAATCGATGTTCCTCATCGATGATCAGAAGTCCTAAATCTCTAAAGATCACATCCTTTTGCAAGATCCGATGGGTTCCGATGAGGATATCAATCTTTCCTTCTCTTAATCGTTTTAAGACCTCCTTTTGCTCTGATCCCTTCTTGAATCGGCTCAGGGTTTCGATGACCACAGGATAATTTTTGAAACGATGAGAGAAGGTGTGATAATGCTGCTCGGCCAGTACCGTCGTGGGGACCAGGAGAGCTACCTGCTTGCCATCCATGACCGCTCGATAGGCGGCTCGAATGGCGACCTCTGTCTTTCCAAACCCAACATCTCCGCAGATGAGACGATCCATGGGTTTAGCGCGGCTCATGTCTTCCATGACATCCTGGATGGCCTTCCATTGGTCGGGCGTTTCTTCGTATTCAAAGGTGGCTTCAAACTCTTTATAGGATTGATCCGGAGGAGAAAAACTGGTTCCCTGGAAGGCTTCTCTCTCAGCATAGAGATCGAGAAGTTCTTTTACCATTTCCTCGGCCGCCTTCTTTGCCTTCTTCTTCGCTCTCTCCCAGGAATGGCCCCCTAACCGATCAAGTTTTGGTTTTCTCCCCTCTCCCCCAATATAGCGTTGAATAAGATTGAGCCGATCCACAGGAACGTAGAGTTTGTCCCCCTCTTCGTATTCAAGGAGGAGGAAATCGTTAGAAATCCCTCCAATGGAAAGACGTTTGAGTCCTCGATAGAGTCCTATCCCGTAATCGGTATGAACCACGTAGTCATTTTCCTGGAGTTCTCTATAAGAGGAAAGAAGGGCCCCCTTCTCCCCGGACCATCTCTTCCTCAACCTTTCCTCACGGAACCTTCTCTTCTCTCCAAAGATCTCTTCCTCTGTAAGGAGGACCCATCTCTCGGAGGGATTTCTGAATCCAATGGAAAGGGGACCGATCAGGAGGGTTAATTCTTTCCCCTCTTCTTCCAAAGATTTTTGGAAATCTTTATCGTTCTCCAAACAGGCCTCTATCTCGTAAGAAGAGAGAAGTTCCCTCATTCTTTCAGCCTGAGGGAGATGATGAGAGACCATGAAGATTCTCATTCCTTCTTGCCTCCATTTTCGAAGGAAGGCCGAAAGAACGGAGAGAGGAGAAGCTTCATGGAGACCTCCATCCCTGGAGAGGGAAGCCTTCAACTCCATTCGGAGATCCTCATGACTTTCTATTTGAAAGGCGAAGACCTCCTCACACTGGGCTGGAGCTACAGGGGCCTCCTGGAGAAAGAGGGTCTTCATTCTTTTAGTTTTAAGAAGAAACTCCCCTGGAGTGAGGTAGAGAATTTCTGGGGAAAGAACGGTAGCCCCCCTTCGAGTGGCCTTCTCGTAACGGGCCAGGAGGAGTCGTTGGAAGGTCTCTATTTCTCTATCCACCTCTTCTTTTTCAACGATCAGAAGTCCATCTCCTTTGTCATAATAATCCAACAGAGAGACCATCGGTGAATTGGAATGGTTTTTTGAAACATCGGTAGCCGGTGGGATAAGAACTTCTCTTTCTTCATTTGTCTGGATGGAGCGTTGTGTTTGGCAATCGAACCTTCTTAAAGAGACTAAATAATCTCCTTCAAATTCAAGTCGTAAGGGATTCTCTTCATTAGGAGGGAAAAGATCAACAATCGCTCCCCGGATACTAAACTCCCCTCTTTCCTCCACCACCTTCGTCTCAAGGAATCCTCCTTCTCGAAGGAAAGAGACCAGTCGTTCACGATCCACCTCTTCTCCTTTCCGAAGGGATAAGATCGATTCCTTGAGTTGAGCGGGAGGGATCACCTTCTGGAGAATCGCTTTAGCCGTAGCCACAATGATCACCTCTTTCTCCTTAAGCAAGGAAAAGAGGCATTTCATCCTCTCTCGCAGGATTTCCGGGTGTGGAGAAATATCATCATAGGGAAGTGTCTCATAGGGTGGGAAAAGAAGGGCTTCTCTTAGAGCCTCTCGGGAGAAAAATTGAAGATTCCCAAGAAACAGCTCTGCCTCCCGGAGTCGAGGAAAGAGGATCAAAAGAGGGCCTTTATTGATCTTCCTCCAACAGGAGACAAAGTAGGCCGAGGAAGAACCCTTGAGACCGGTCAGTCCTATTCGTCTCCCCTCCCTTTCTGGCTGGGATCTCAACCAAGAAAAGAAATGATCAAACATGCTTTTTGATACCATGCCTATACATTTTTCAATTAAAGGAATAAATGTGTCAAGATCGGGATCGGCGGGTTCGATAGGATCGTATCCATTTTAGAGAGAGAGGATAGGCCACTAAAGCAAAAAAGATCGATAAAAGGAGAGAACCTACGTTGAAGGAGATAAATAGTCCCTTTTGAGAGTAGATTCCGTTCCAAAACTCTATACTAAAGAACCCCTTGTTTATTCCCAAATGTAAAATCTCTTTAAATTTGAAATCATCAAACTGAAACCCCAAGATTTTCGTTCCCAGCCAGGTTGCTATCGTATAATAAGGGAGAAGTCCCCATGGGGTATTGGTCCAGACCCCTAAAAGAATGGCTACCCGATTTAATCCAAAAAGAAAGGCAATGGCTAATCCGCCAAGGGTATGGAAACCCAAAAAGGGTGAAAACCCCAGAAAGATTCCGATCGAAAAAGCCAGAGCTGTTCGCTCGGGGGTATCTTCGATATGAAGAAGTTTCTTAATCGATTCCTTTAGGTGGATCATCTTTTGAAGGGTTAAACCCTGGCTATCGCTTTTCTGATTTTTTCACTCCATCTCCCTTTTAAAAGATCTCCGATTCGGGCTTTCATCTTCGAAACAAATCCTTGATAGTTCTCCTTCCCTTCCAGGACCTGGAGATAGAAATGAGCCAGTTCAGGATAGGTCTTTAAGGCTTCGTAGGCCAATTTGGTGAATCGGAAGACAAAGCGGGAGAAGGGAAGGGCCCATTTTAAATTTTCAGAGATGTGAAGATGAATCGATGTTTGATAGGATTCGGATGGCAAGAGATCTTTCTCTATGGATTGATTAATGGCCTGGGCAGCCAATTGACCGCTCAGGATAGCATAATAGATCCCTTCTCCCTGGAGGGGATCCATCAAATGGGCTGCATCTCCGTCTCATCTTCACCCCTTGGCGCTTGGCATCGGCATGACACCATACCGCACCGCTCTAGAGAGCCAAAATTGCGCCTGTGATTGACAGCACTTCTGATATGTGGTGCCTCACTTGAGGCCTTCGGGATTCTTCTTGATGAAGTCCTCGAGCCACTCAGAG
>CALIBK010000140.1 GCA_938045955.1 uncultured bacterium
GTAAGAAAGGGTCATGATAAAGGCCCAGGCTCTCCGAAGCTTCCCGCTCAAAGGATCCACCATCATCCCCGCATACCCAAAATCAACCTGGGCCTGGCTTCCGGGATCGACTTCTATACGAACCGTGACCAAAGGAACCCCAAATTGAAACTCTGCTTTCAAATACCGCTTCATCGTACAATAGCCAATCCGAATCCCTCTCTCCTCTCTAAAAAGACGCCAAATCTGTTTTGCTGTGATCCCCGGAACTTTGAGCTTCTCTTCCACCCACTCCCGATGAGGAACAATCAACTCTCTGGCCGGCCTCTCCCTAAGAAGCCTCGAAGAACTAAGAGACATCAACTGACTCACCAATTCGGTCTCCAGGGGGAAGGGGGTTTCTCGACAGACCCCGATAGACTGAGCCAACCGCACATATTTACGAACCGTCTTGCGATCGATCCCAAAAGAACGCTCAATGCCCTTAACACTTTTTCCTTGATGCCATTGATAAATCATCTCAACAATTTCGTTCATACTCACCTGCCTCCTTGCCATCCGCTTCCTCCTTCAAGGGATTGTCATACCCTCGAAAGATACATGGATGGGATACTCTCTCGCCACTCAAAGGCAGGGGGGGAATTATCGTGATCCTGGGGGGGGGAAATGAGATGATCCCGACCCCGTCTAAAGGGGGGATATAACATGATCCTCGACAATAAGGTAAGATTTGTAATCAAACAGACCTTCTATGGAAATGCATGGGATTTGGTGTCAAAGCTAAAAAATACACTTTGCAATGGAAAGGTGAGGAAAGTCTTTGCTACTGCATTTTAACGGCACCGTTTTCCCGGTAAAAACTTCAGGGTCTTAAAAGGGAAAGGAATTCGCCAATTCGGCAAATACCGCCCCCGCCGCCTGGTTTAGGACTATTGGATGGACTTTACAATTTAATGAAACCTAAATTGAGCGATTTTTCACAATTAATTGAATCAAATATACTGGATTCCTGCTTCCGCAGGAATGACGACTGCCACCCGATGAATGAAAACGTCATTCCCGTGAAAACGGGAATCCAGAGTGGTTATCTTTAAATAATACCAAGAATAGCTCAATTTAGGTGAAAATAAGTATATTATGTTCTAAAGTTAAATAAATCGGAGGGCAAGATATGAAAGGGAAAGCTAAGAAGAAGGCACCAGAAATTATTCTAAGGAATGGGAAACCTTCAGCAGTCATCCTTGATATCGAGGACTATCGGGAAATGTTAGAGCGTCTGGAAGACCTCGAGGATTTGGAGATGCTCAAAGAGATGAGGAAAAGACCTCTCAAATTTAAAAAGTTAGAGGACTTCTTGAAGGAGTATCATCCCAGTGTATGAAGTTTATTTTGAGAGATCTGCTGAAAATGATCTTAAGCGATTGCCAGCATTCATCTTCGATCGTATCATCTTTCATATCAAATCCTTAGCCGAAAATCCAAGACCTTCCGATTGCCGCAAGCATACTGGGTCAAAAAACGATTGGCGAATTAGAATTGGAGATTATCGTGTCCTTTAACAGATTGATGAGAAAACGAAAGCCGTGAGAATCATGCGAGTATGACATCGGCGTAAAGTATATCTTACTGTTTTGGGGTCAAAGCTAAACAATACACTTTGCAATGAAAAGGTGAGGAAAGTCTTTGCTACTGCATTTTAACGGCACCATTTCCCTGGCGAAACCTTCAGGGTCTGAAGAAGGGAATTTCATTGAGGAGTGAGCGGATGGAGGATCGGCAGATTAAGGTGAATTAGTTAAAACTTAATCTGACATCCCTCCTGAAATGTGTGAAGAAGAGAGCCTTGGGCTGAGAAAGAAGGAATGGGATTATGACGATTCAGGAGAAGGTGATTGAGAGGAGGGTTGGGTTATTGAGGTTAGCCAGGGAGTTGGGGGACATTTCCAGAGCTTGCAGATGCCAGAGGTTTTAGACAGACGAGAGTAATTTTTATTGAAAATTTATTGAATAAATTTTCTAATTATTTGATTTTATTTAATAAAAAAATATTTCTGGATTGGTCAAGTTTTAGATCTCCTGGAGTTCAGTGGGAAGATAGGTTAATACCTCTACGCCTTCCGGGGTTACCCTCACCATGTCTTCAATTCGAACCCCTCCGCACCCCGGAATATAGATTCCTGGTTCAATTGTAAAGACCATACCTTCTTCGAGAAGGTCCTGATTTTCCCCATTCACCACAGGATCTTCATGGACGGCCAGGCCAATCCCATGGCCAGTGCCATGGCCAAAGTATTCTCCATATCCCTGGCTCTGAATATAGTCTCTGGCAGTCCGATCAACTTCACCGATAGGGATTCCGGGTCGAACCTTCTCGATCGCTTGATCATGGGCTTTCTTCACAATTTCATAGATTTTTCGCTGGTCTGAAGTAGAGGAAGTGCAAAACACGGTTCGGGTTTGATCCGAATGATATCCCTTAAACCTTGATCCAAAGTCAATTAGAACAGAGTCTCCTTTTTCAATCCTTTTATCACTTGCCCTCCCGTGAGGAAGAGCAGAGCGGGCTCCCGAGGCAACGATAATATCAAACCCAGTACCCTCCGCTCCTTTCTGCTTCATAAAGAATTCCATCTCCAGGCTAAGTTTCCTCTCCTCTGCTCCCTCTTTTAAGAATTTTAAGAGATAAAGAAAGGCATCGGAGGCAATTTCGATAGCTGAGCGAATGAGGGATAATTCCGTTTCATCCTTAAAGGCCCTCAAATTTCTCAGTTCTTTCTCAAGGGGGACCAATTCTATCCGGTCCTCCAATTTTTCAAGGAGGGATTGATAGAAAGAGAAGGTTAGAGAGGAAGATTCGAAACCTATGCGTTTTAAATTTAAGTCCTCGAGGAGGCTGACGATCCCGTCAATCTTTTTTTTGTAACGGAAAATTTGAGAATCTTGAACTTCATGTTCTGCCTGGGTCCAATATCGGGAGTCAACCAGAAGGAAAGCCTCCTTTCGGGTAAGAAAAAAGGCTCCGTCACTTCCTGTAAAGCCTGAGAGGTAACGAATATTTTCAAGGTTTAACAGCAATATTCCATCAAGCTGACGGGTTTCGATTATCTTTCTCAGGGAGGCTTTTTTTCTATCGAGATTCAAATTTTGATTCTCCTTTTTTTCCTCTTTTGAATATTTTCGAGCCATTTCTTCAGGAAACGAATCTTTTCTTCTCTGGTATGGAAGAAGGGTGGGGTTTTTTCGATGGAGGGTTGTTCTATACAGGCTCTCAACTCATTAAGCCTTTTCTGAATCTCTTGATCGTTAGGGTCTTTTTTTGATAAGGCCTGATAGATTTCATAAGCCTCTTTAAGATGACCCTGTTTAAGATAAATCTCTGCCAATGTTTTAGTCAATATAGGAGACATCATTTAATAACTTATTGGATAATCCCGGAAAAGTCAAATGGGGAGAGACTGACCGTCTATCACTTTTGGGTCTCCTTTTTAGGAATATTTTCTATCCACGAGAAGGATCGTAGTGTTGGTGGAGGAATATGTTGTTTGAGAGATTTTAAAGAGAGGGTTTGAGTGGTAAAAAAGTAATGAAAGTAGAG
>CALIBK010000141.1 GCA_938045955.1 uncultured bacterium
ACCCCTTACACCTCGCTACATCAATCTCCGCCTCCCCACGCTCATTGACCACAGGCACCCCATACGGACACACCCTCACACACGTCAAACACGCCGCACACCTCTCCCCATCCACCACCGCCACCACACCCCCAACCTGAAGGGCTTCTTGAGAAAGGATGGTGGAGGCTCTTGCTGCTGCAGCTTGAGCCTGGGCAATCGTCTCACTGATCGACTTCGGATAGTGAGCCATGCCACAGAGGAAGAGTCCGTCGGTGGCAAAATCCACGGGCCTGAGCTTCATGTGGGCCTCGAGGAAGAATCCATCTAAGGTAAGAGGGAATTTAAAAAGATTGGCGAGTTCCTTGCTTCCCTCGTTTGGAATCACCGCCTCTGAGAGAATAAGGAGATCTGGTGAAAGAATAAGAGGAAGATGAAGCATCGGATCTTCAACCTGAACCCTCAACCTTCCTTGAGAGAGAGAGACAGAGGGCTTTCGCTGATCATTGAAGCGGATGAATAGAATTCCTTTCTCCCTGGCTTTTGTATAGAGGGCTTCCTTAAATCCATAGGTTCTCATATCCTTATAAAGAATAATGATAGAGACCCGAGGATGACGCTCCTTCATTCGAAGCGCATTTTTTATGGCCACACTACAACAGATTCGGCTACAATAGAAAGCCCTTGATGGATCTTCATCCCATGGTCCGACACACTGAATCATGACAATAGATCGGGTTTCGGCGAGAAGGGGATCCTCCTCCCAGAGCCTTCTCTCAAACTCCTCCTGAGTGATGATCCGGGGGTCCTCTCCAAGGAGATACGCTTTCCCTCTATACTCCCGGCCTCCCGTGGCGATAATCGTAGCTCCATGATCGATGAGATGGGTTTCAGAACCCTCTAAGGAGGCCAATTTCGTCTTAAAATTTCCTACGCTTCCCTCGTGATCCACCACCTGGAATCCTTTGAAAAGCTTTATCCGCGGATGAATCTCAACCTTCTTAATCAATTCTGTAAGATAAGTTTGAGGGTCCTCTCCATTCCCGCTGAAATAAATCTTTTTTGCCCTCCCTCCCAATTCCTTCTCTCTCTCTATCAAAAAGACCTGAAAACCTTGTTCGGCGAGATTGAGAGCGCTGGTCATCCCGGCCAGTCCACCCCCAACCACCAGGGCACTTCGAATGAGGCTTCTCGGGACTTCGTGGAGAGGTTCTAAATTTCGGGAACAGGCGACAGCCATTCGAACCAGTTCCTTGGATTTCTCCGTCGCTTCTTTTTTCTCACCCATATGAACCCAGGAGCACTGGTCTCGAATATTGGCCATCTCAAAGAGATAGGGGTTGAGTCCGACTTCCCGAATGGTATTCCTGAAAAGAGGTTCATGGGTCCTCGGGGTGCAGGAGGCGACAATCACACGATTCAGGTTTAGCTCTCTGATCCTCTCCTGAATCAATTTTAACGAGTCAGCGGAGCAGGTGTAGATCGTATTTTCAGCATGAATGACCCCGGGGAGGGAGCTGGCAAACTGAGTGACTTCTTTTACGTCTACCGTTCCAGCAATATTCGTCCCGCAACTGCAGATAAAGACCCCGATCCGTGGTTCTTCATCCGGGGAGAGTTCTCGCTCGGGGGGATATTCCTTCTTTCGAATCAATGTTCCCCGAGCCTCTCCAATCACCGAGAGGGCTTTCGCTGCTGCTCCGCTTCCCTGGATCACGCTATCAGGGATGTCCTTGGGCTCTGTAAAAGCCCCACAGGCAAAGACTCCAGGTCGCGTCGTCTCTGTAGGTTCAAAATCCCGGGTCAGACAAAATTGATGGGAGTTGAGTCGAATTGCCGTCGCCTGAGCTAATCTCTGAATATCTGGAAGAGGAGCCATTCCCACACTTAACACGACTAAATCTGCACGCTCCTCTCTGATCTTATGGCCTCCCTCAAGTTCCTCATACCGAATAATAATATCCCTTGTCTCAGGATCCTCTTCCAGTCCTGAAATTCGACAGGAGATATATTGGATCCCTTTCTCTTTTCCCCTTTCAAAGTAGGCATCGAATCCTTTCCCGAAGGCTCTCATATCCATCTGGAATATTTTAATCTCCACTCCCGGGAGATGTTCCATGGCGAGCATGGCCTCTTTGGTGGCATACATACAGCATACCGAACTGCAGTAGTCCCGTTCCTTCTCTCTCGATCCCACACATTGAAGAAAGACAATCTTCTTCGGCTCCCGATGATCCGGTGAGCGTCGAGCAATATGTCCTCCCGACGGACCGGAAGCACTGAGCATTCGTTCAAATTCCATACTGGTAATCACATTAGAAAAACGGCCATACCCTAACTCTGGAGAAAGGGCTGGGTGATAGAGAGAGTATCCGGGAGAGAGGATCACAGAGCCAATCTCAATGACCTCATCGACAGGAGCCTGTTGATGGTCAATCGCTTCGCGTTTGCAAGCCATGACGCAGAGGTGACATTCCGAGCAGATTCCGCAGGAAAGACATCGTGAGGCCTCCTGTTTGGCCTGTTCCTCGGTATAGACGAGTTCCACTTCCCTGAAATTTCGAACTCTCTCCTTCTCAGGGAGCTCAGGAGGCTTGATTCGTGGGGTCAAATCAACCTTTCCTTCCTCGATCATCTGATGAATCTCTTCTTTGCTCATCTCCACCACCGGGAGAGGAATCTCCTCCCGTGGGGTAAGCAGAGGAACCCCTCTTAGATACCGATCGATCGAAAGGGCACCTCTTCGGCCATCAGCAATCGCTTGAATCAGAATCCAGGGACCTCTTGCTACATCTCCTCCTGCGAAGACTCCTGCTCGATTAGTAGCGAGTGTCTTTGGGTCTACGGCAAAGGTTCCTTTCGCTGTGACCTCAAGGCCGTGGTCTTCTTCGAGAAAAGAGATCTCCGGTGCCTGAGCGACCGCAGCAATCATTGTATCAGCAGGAATAATAAACTCTGATCCCTTGATCGGAATGGGTCTTCGTCTGCCCGAAGCATCGGGTTCTCCTAACTCCATTTTGATGCATTTAATTCCATTGATGTGACCATTCTTGGTGAGCACCTCAATTGGAGCGGTGAGGATTTGAATCTCAACCCCTTCTTTCTCTGCAGCCTCAATCTCCCAGGAATTCGCAGGCATCTCCTCACGGGATCGCCGATAAAGGATCTTGACCTCCTTGGCTCCCAGTCTTAAGGCAGTGCGGGCAGCATCTATCGCGACATTGCCTCCTCCGATTACCACCGTCCTCTCCCCAACCTTAGGGGCAATGGGAATTCCGAAGGCGATGATGAAACGGTCTTCAAATCCCTCGGTGACCCCGTATCGTTCAGCCAGACTTACCCCTTGAAGGAAAGGAACTCCATAATGGACCCCCAGGGCATCCTCTCCCGGAATTCCTAATTTCTGGGGTTCATGGGCCCCCATGGCTAAAAAGATAGCGGAATAGCCAGCCTCGAAAAGACTGTTGATATTACGAATGGGTGTATTCAGTTTTAACTCAACATTAGGGTGATGAATGATCTCATCAATCTCCCTCTGGAGGACTTCTCTGGGAAGGCGATAGGAGGGAATTCCAACTCTCATCATCCCCCCCGCTACAGGAAGTGCCTCAAAAATGGTGACTTTATAACCCATTCGAGAGAGATGATGGGCACAGCTAAGTCCTGCAGGACCTGCTCCTACAATGGCGATCCTTGCTTTTGGACGTTCAACCTCCTCCTCCTTCCGAACACCCGGAATTGAATCCTGAGTTTCTTTCAATTCCTCGCGGTGTTCGTAAACCCAGTCTGCAACAAATCGTTTCAAATTACAGATGGAAACCGGGGCATCGAGTTTGGCCCGATTGCATTTTTCTTCACAAGGATGATTACAAACACGCCCGACAGAGGCGGGAAAGGGATTGTATTCCTTGACTACATCCAGGGCCTCTTTATAGCGACCCTCTCTAATGAGTGCAATATAACCCTGAGCGCTTGTTTCAGCAGGACAGGTAGCTTTACAGGGACTCGTTCCTCGCTTTGTAACTAAAAAAGTATTGGGGACCGCCTGGGGATAAGGTCTATAGATCGCCTTTCTCTGATCCAATCCCTCATTAAACTCATTTGGTAGAACCACAGGACAGACCTCGGTACAATCATTACAACCCGTACATTTCTTTAAATCCACATAGCGAGGGTATCTTCGAATGGTTGCTTTGAAGTGTCCCGGATCTCCCTCCAGGGAGAGAAGTTCAGAGTTTGTCAAGATTTCGATATTGAGATGACGTCCCACCTCTACCAATTTCGGTGAAACGATGCACATCGCGCAATCATTGGTGGGAAAGGTCTTATCGAGTTGAGCCATTTTCCCACCAATCGCCGGAGCCCGCTCCAAAAGATAGACTTTGATTCCTGAGTTAGCTAAATCCAGAGCGGCTTGAACTCCGGCGATTCCTCCCCCCACGACTAATGCAGCACCAATCTTTTCCGTCATATTTGATTTTCCCCTGGGTCTCTTTTCGAGACTCAGATTTATAGCCTCAGTGCATCCAGGTATTTCGAGATCCTATCCTCTGCGCCAATGGGTATAAAATGAACTCCCTGGCAGAGGTCTTTGAGCCCTTGAACCAGATCTCGAACGATTTCAATACTTGCCTTTTCTTTATCTGGGGCTTTCGCTAATTTCTCAATGATATGATTCGGAACCATCCCCGGCCTGACGTGTTTATTTAAGAAAAGACCCATCTCTGCAGACCGAACGAGAATAATCTCTGCAATGATTGGAATTCGAAGAGGCTCTACCCTTTTTATAAATTGGTTAAAGGCGTCGAGATCAAAAACGGGAGTGGTAAGAAAGTACTGTGTCCCCATACCCGCCAGGGCTTCCATCTCCTTCAGTTCCAAATCAGGAACCTTCTTTCCCCAACCCGCCTCAATCCCAGCTCCGATACAGAATTTAGGCCTCAAAGGAATCTCCCTGCCAGAGATATCATGCCCTTCCCGGAGGTTCTCGATCACGGAGAAGAGTTTCCCCGAATCGACATGAAAAAACATAATCTCCTGCAGACTATCTCCCGTGATCCGATAATCTTCGGTAAAGGTAAGGATATTTTGGATTCCTGATTCTGAGGCTTTAAGGAGATGTTCCTGGATATCGATGCGACTCTTTTCCCGGCAGGTGGTCTGAAGGATGGGATCAAACTTCTGCTCCTTTAAGGCCCGGCAGGTTCCCAGGGTATCGGTCACCAATCCTTCGATCTTTAATTCAGGTACGGTTAAGGCATCGATTCTTCCACGAATCTTCTCAATGTTTCTGACAAGATCCTGAATCCCTGTGCCGATTGGGGGTTGGACCTCCGAAGTCACAACAAATCTTTTACTCTTTAAGCTCTCTTCGAGACCCATGAGTTTCTCCTTTTCTAAATGAAATCAATGTCTATTTTTTTAGACCAAGGAGTCTGGCCACTTCAAATTTTAATTGTTCTAAAGGTAAGGGTTTCGAAAAACAGGCATCCGCACCAAACTCCTTCATCTTTTTAAAGGCCTCATCATCGAGATAGGCTGAGAGGACGATGATTTTTATATTTTTTGTTTCAGGATTTGATTTGATCTTCTGACATACTTCATAGCCATTGATATCGGGCATCATGATGTCCAGGATTAAGAGGTCGGGTTTGAAATGACTCACTTGAAGCCCAGCTTCAAAACCATCTGAGGCAGAGATCATTTCATAGCCAAATTCGTCCTCTTCGAGGGCCTGTACAATCGTCTCCACAATAATCTTGTCATCATCAACGACAAGTATCTTCTTCCTTTCTTCCGCTTTTGGCTCCTCCGGAAGTGGCATTCCTCTCTCCTTTAAGAATTGGTCTAAATCTTCTTTTTTAATCCTGCGATGACCACCAACAGTCTTATAGGCTTTTAAATGACCTCCTTCAATCCAATTGATAATTGTTTTAGGAGAAACTTTACAGTATTTGCTTGCTTGAGAGACAGTCAGAATTTCCATTTTTTTCTCCTTTTACAAAAAATATTGTTTTTACTATTATTACAAAATTTTCTATTTGTCAAGAAAATTTTTTTGTTTTTTTTCATTTTTTTATAAGTATTTGTTTTAATTTAATTTTTTATTAATTTTAGTGAAGAAACAAATGGGGACTGGTTTATTCAAGTTTATATTCTTTGATTGCCATATCTCTCATTTTAAACTTTTGAATCTTTCCAAGGGGTGTCATTGGAAATTCTTTAACAAACTTGAAATAACGAGGGATATGAGAAGGGGGAAGTCTTTCCTTGCAAAAATTAAAGATTTCTTCCTCTTTTAGTTCTTCACCTTCCTTTACTTTTATCCAGGCAGCTAATTCCTCTCCTTTTACTTTATCTGGAACACCGAAAACCTGAACATTTGAAATCTTTGGATGGGAAAAAAGGATCTCTTCAACTTCTGAAGGATAAATGACCTCTCCCCCTTTGTTGATGACCTCTTTTAATCTTCCTGTGATTCTCAGGTAGCCTTTATCATCCAGATAGCCGAGGTCCCCTGTATGAAGCCATCCAGAAGGATCGATAGTACGAGCCGTGGCGAGGGGCATCTTGTAATATCCCTTCATATTGAACCCTCGTGCACAGATCTCCCCTGTGGTTCCTCTTGTCACCTCTTCGCCAGTTGAAGGATCAACAATCTTTAATTCAACCCCGGGGAGGGCTTTTCCAACCGTAGAGACCCTTAATTCGAGGGGATCCTCTGGGCGGGTCATTGTAATCCATGAAGAGGACTCGGTGAGTCCGTAACCGATCACGATTTCTCTTGCCTTCATCTCTTCTACAACCCTCTTCATTACCTCAATCGGGCACTGAGCCCCTCCCATAATCCCCGTCGGAAGCATACGAAAATCTGTTTTTCTGTAGCTTGGACTCTCCATCAGGGAAAGGAAGGCACTGGGAGATCCGTAGATCGCCGTGCACCGTTCTTTCTCGATAGCTTCGAGTATCCTCTCTGGATCAAAAGTCTCTGAGGGGATGATAAGGGTGGCTCCTCTTAGGATCGCTGCAAGGGTCACACAGATGCAACCAAACATATGGGAGAGAGGAACAGAGAGACAGAGCCTGTCTTTTTCGGTTAACCTTTGATTCTCACTGCTCGCCCAGTTGGTCTGGATGAGTCCGAAATGGGTGGACATCACCCCTTTTGGAGATCCTGTGGTCCCCGAGGTATAGAGGAGAGTGATCACCTCCTCATCATGAATGGAGCGCTCTTGTTCCACCAACAAAGAATCGGAGAGAGTCTCTCCCTTTTCAAGGATCTCCTTCCATGGATGCATCCCTTTTATTTTTCGATCTGAAATAAGGATGAGATGCTTAAGCTCCTGGAATTTTTGGGAGGAGAAGACTTCTAAAGAAACCTTTTTAAGCTCTGGAAGGAGATGGTGAATCATCTCGAGATATTCGGAACCCTTTAACCCCTCGGTCATGATCAGAGCCTTTGAATCCGAATGCTGAAGGAGATATTCGAGTTGGTGGGGTTGACAATGGATGTCGACGCTCATCAAGACCGCACCCATCTTTGCCAGAGCAAACTGAGTGACGATCCACTCCCATCGATTAGGAGCCCATAGGGCGACGTGGTCTCCTTTCCTCAAACCCAACTGGATTAGCCCTTTGGCGAGTGAATCCACCTTCTCTTTAAATTCCTGGTAGGAGAGTCTTATATTGGAAGAAAGATCGATCAAGGCCTCTCGCCCTGAAAAACGAGAACTCATCTGATCCAAGACTTTCCCAATGGTCATTCTTTGGAAATCCATTTCCATTCTTTCATTTTCTTAGTTAATTTTTTCGTTGTGAAAAAAGGATCCCTAAACCGATTCCACAGAATTGATATCTCTGAACCTCTTCTTTAAATCACAAATTTTCTTTGTTTCTGCCCCCATAGTTTCTCCAAATCGACTTTTTTGTAACCTATGGACGTATTATATCAGCAATTTCCTAATCTGCAAAATGAAGATTTATCCCTATTATTAAGGGGAGCGGAAAATATTTGACACATTAAGCAGCCGCATATTGGACTTTGGGATGTTGAAGATAAGCTTTCACTTTCTCAGGACGCTTTTGGGTACTCCACAAATAACTTCTCACATTCCTCACCATCTCTTCTTTATTATGCGGTCGCTTCCGCCCCACCGCATTCGTCTTCACATCCTGATTAAGAAGCTCGTCCGGATTAAGATCCGGACTATACCCAGGCAAAAAGAAAAACCTTATCTTATCCCGATGCCCCCTCACCCAATTCCTTACCCTACCCGAGACATGCACCGGATGTTCATCCACAATAAAAAATACCCTCCTGCCCCGATTGTGCTGAATCAACCGCTTCAAGAACTTGATCAGAACCCGAGA
>CALIBK010000142.1 GCA_938045955.1 uncultured bacterium
ATTATTTAAAGATAACCCTTCTGGATTCCCGTTTTCACGGGAATGACGTTTCCATTTATTGATTGGTAGTTGTCATTCCTGCGGAAGCAGGAATCCAGTATATTTGATTCAATGAATGACGAAAAATCGCTCAATTTAGGTTTCAGATATCCTTTATGGAGAATTTGAGCTGCCTTTCGGAAATTTATAGATTCGTTGTCGAATCTCTACTGCCGGAACAGTTTGCATCTTCTTTGTTACCCGGAAATAGATCTTTTGCGATTGACCAGATAAATTAGAAATAGTGAAAGACTACTTGCTTTAAGGAGAGCCATGAGGAAACAGGATTCTTTCAATCCCAAAATGGGAAAAAAGAGGACTCCACCAAAAAGAGCTCCCCAGAAACCCCCAAAGAGGTCAGCTCCATAAAGGAGCCCGGCTGTGGGGCCCACCTGAATCCCATTTAAATGGGTTAGAAGATAGATCCTGGTAGCCAATGGAAACTGCAGACCTACTAAGATTCCACAGAAAAGAGACGTCAAGAGAAAAATGCCATAAAGAGATCCATAAACTAAAGGTTTCTCGAGGTGATGAGAGGGAAGGATGAGAGCGAAAGGGAGAATCCATGAAAAAGAGATGAACAGGGCCTCTGTGATCAGAAAGAGAAGGGTCGGCCTTTTAATCTGGTCAAGCCGTTGGGTGATATAGAAACTGCTTAAAGCAATTCCAATCATGAAAACTGTGACAAGGAGACCGATCTGGAAATAAAGATAACCATAGATTACTTGAAAAGTAAGAATGATAGCAAGATCGAGCATCATATCCGTGATTCCGGAAGCAAAGATGGCATAAGGGATAGAGAATTTGGAGATTTCGGGTTTTTTTAGAAAGAGGGAAAGGAGGAGAAGAGTCACCATGAGGATGATTAGGGATAAGGATAAAAAGTTGATATGTCCAAACCAATTAAATATCCTCAAGAGATAAGGGGAGAAGAGGGCGTTCCAATAAGAAAGATTAAAGTAAACTCCGATAGGCCTGAAATCAGAATTCAGGGAAGCCTTTCTTCCCTCCATAGATTTGTTAAACCAGTTTAACCACCTCGGATGAAGCCGATACTCAATATAGCTTTTTGTGACCAATTGAGTAGGAATTTTTCTTTCTGTAAGCCTTCGGACTATCTCTTCAGTCGTGAGTTTTTCGACGGAATCGGAATCCGAGGCAAGAAGCAGATTGGTATCTCCTGGAATGACCCTCACATATAAAAAGATATGTTTAAGAGTATCTAAGATACACCCATTCAGATGTTTTAACTCTGGACTGATATAGGTGAGAGAGCCCGGAAGGGTAAGAACAAGAATTCCTTTAGGGTGCATCTTTTTTTTTGCCATTTCAAAGAATTCCATAGAGAAAAGCCTGTTGGTTTGAAGTTCCTGTGGGGCCTCGAGGCCAATAAAGATGAGATCAAACCGTTTTTCTGTTCTTTTGGTAAAGAAACGGCCATCCGTATAGTGAATCTTTACCCTGGAGTCAGAGAGTTCCGATTCTGTGAGGGGGGTTGGAAATTTTTTTACTAATTTCAGAAGAAGAGGGTCAAGTTCCACATAGTCCACTCCTTTCACAGGATGCTTCAGAATTTCATGAATCACTCCACCTGCACCCCCGCTCAATATCAAAACGGCTTCCGGTTTTTCATGAAAGAGCATGGGAAAGTGAACAAACTCTTCTATGGAGGTGATATCCGGGAGAGGAATTGTAATGGACGGGCTTCCGTCTGTAAAGAAGGTGAGTTGTTCCCCTCTCCTGGTAATGGTAATATTCCCATAGATCGAATTTTCATAATGGACGACCCCAAGGCCTTTCCATTGCTGTTTAATCGAGAAATCATGGATTTTTTCGTTTAAGGGGGTCACCAGGAGATAAAGGAAGAAGAGGCTATAGAGGATGGATACGATCCATAGACCTTTTCTGAGGGAGACCCACGAGAACCTCTCAGGGAGAAGAAGGAGGCTGGAGATCGCAGCATTCCCAAATGAGACCAGGAAGGCAATCTTAAAGGAATTGAGATGTTGAATCAAAATAAAGGTAAAAAGGAGGCCACCGAAAATGGAGCCGATGGTTTCAAAGAGATAGACCTTTCCAATTGAGGAGGCTTCTTTCTTAGAAAATTGAGCATAGAGTTTGCAACCATAGGTAAAGAGGGCTCCATGAAAGAGAGCGACAGGAAAGAGGATTAGAGCAGAGGAGTAGAGGATGGGTAAAAACCCGAGTCCTTCTCCAGGGGTAATCAAGAGAAGGTTTTTAAATATTCGGCAGAGGTAAACAGAGAAAGGGAAGGCTAAGGAGAAAAGGAGTTGAAAAAAAACATAGATTTCAAGTTTCTTCTCAACCCTTTCTACGGTCTTTCCCAATAAGAAGGATCCCAAGGCTTCTATGATTAGCCAGTTAGCTAAGATGACTCCTAAAGTAAGTTCATTCCCCAAAAAAGAAGTCAGAAGTTCCCTAAGGAGGAGGATCTGTGCCACAATCCCGCTTCCTCCCATGAGGAGCAAAGAGATTCTCAATGTAAAGAGTTTCATAACGAATGGAATGTAGCGAATCTTTTTGGTAATTTTCATCAAGATTAACAGAAAGGGCGAGACAGGTCAATTCAAACGGAGATGGAGGAGAGGGACGTATTCTCTAAAGAACAAGGTATTTCTTGACAATCTCTTCATTTCGCCAGATCTCTTCCATTAAATTGCTATACTGGATTCTTCCTTTTTCAAGAATGTAACCTCGATCAGAAGTATTTTTACAAAACCTAAGGTTCTGATCCGCGAGAAGAATGGTAACCCCCTCTTTTCTGATTTGAGAGAGGACTTCGATCAGATTTTGGACTATCAAGGGAGCGAGCCCCTCTGAAGGTTCATCGAGGAGGAGAATCGAGGGGTTTTTCATCAATGCCCTGCCAATGGCTAACATCTTCTGTTCTCCCCCACTGAGTTGATTTCCCTTTCGTTCTTTTAGTTCCGAAAAGACGGGAAATAGATGATAGATCTTTTCGAAGGTCCATTGAATTCTTCCTTTCACTGATAAGCGATGGGCTAATTCTAAATTTTCATAGAGGGTGAGATCGGGAAAGATTCTTCGATCGTCTGGAACGTAACCGATCCCCAATCGGGCAATTTGAAAGGGGGGTTTCCCCACAATATTAATATGTTTAAATAGAATTCTTCCTGAACGGGGAGGGGTGAGGCCCATAATGGAGCGGAGGGTTGTTGTTTTTCCAACACCATTTCTCCCGAGGAGAGAGACCACTTCGCCCTCTTTCACCGATAGAGAAACCCCCTGAAGGATATGACTTTGACCATAGAAGGTATCGATATTATTGACCTCAAGGATGGTTATGTCAGAGTGGTTTGTCATCTCTTTTCCCAGAAGATCTCCTCCCCCAGGTACACCCTTCTTACGTCCTCATTCTTCTTTATCTCTTCTGGAGGCCCATCGGCAAGAATCTGCCCCCGATAGAGGACGATAATTCGATCGGAGAGGGAGAAGACAATGTCCATATCATGCTCCACAATAACAAAGGTGGACCTTCTTTCCTGTGAAAGTCTTCGAATATTTTCTAATACCCTGATCCTTTCGACAGGATTCATTCCAGCCGTAGGCTCATCAAGAAATAGAAGTTTAGGGTCCGGGGCCATCGCGAGCCCAATTTCTAATAGACGCTGATCCCCGTGGGATAAGGTTCCTGCGAGAAGATTCTTTTTTTCTATTAAACCAATTTCTTTTAATAATTTTTCAGCTTTTTCTTTTACCTCCAGATGATCATGAACGGACCTGAAAAAGCTGAGGCTTTTATTGAATGAGGCAAAAATGGGAATCTGCACATTCTCAAAAACGGTCAGTTTAGGAAATATATTCATGATCTGAAAGGATCGGCAAATCCCCATTTTCACCCTTTTATGGATGGGGAGATACGTAATTTCCTCTTCATTAAAAAAGACCTTTCCTGAATCCGGAAGAATATTTCCTGTGAGAAGGTTGATGAGAGTTGTCTTCCCTGCACCATTCGGCCCGATGATAGAGGTCAACACCCCTTCTTCCAATTGAAGGTCAATGCTGTCAGCTGCACTCACCACTCCAAAATATTTTTTAAGTTTCTCTGTTCTGAGAAGAGCCACCATTGGATTTTATCGTTTAAACAGGGGCCAGATCCGTTCTGTTAAAAAGATGACCACCCCACCTCGGAACAATAAGACTAAAAAGACGATAATGGCCCCAAACCAGACAAGCCAGAATTGGGTATACCTCACAATGATATCTTTTATAATATAGAAAATGATAGACCCCACCATGGGGCCTGAGAACGTGTGGATTCCGCCTAAGAGGGTCACCATCACCGGTTCAGCAGAATGGGTCCAGTGGGCGATGGGTGGAGTCACTGTATTTTCAAGAGGAGGTAAGAATGAACCGGCAAGACCCGCATAGAGTCCTGCGATGGTGAATGAGAGAAGTCTATAATTACGGACGGAGATTCCAGCATAGGCGACCCGATTCTCACTATCTCGAATGCCTTTTAAGGTCAGGCCAAATGGGGAGTGAACGATTCTATAGAGGACATAGATAGAAAGTAGAGAAATGACCAATACATAATAGTAATAATTCTCCATAGGGTTCATATTGATACTGAGGATACCCGGAATCTTAAAGGGTGCTCTTGGGATTCCTACCAGTCCATCGTCCCCTCCTGTCACCTCACGCCATTTCCATGCCAGGGAATAGATCATCATTCCGAATGAAAGGGTTAACATCGAGAAGTAGATCCGTGTATGACGAACACAGAGGTATCCGAGGAGAAGGGCAGCTACCCCACCCGAAATGACCCCGACAATCGTACCCAATAGAAGTGAAGGTGTCACCAGGAGAATTTTTGCACAGGCATAAGCTCCAATCGCAAAAAATCCAGCCTGCCCGAAGGAAAGTAGCCCCGTATATCCTAAAAGGAGATTGAAGCCTAAGGCAAAAACGGATAAGAGAAGAATATGAATGGTCATATAGAGAATATATTTCCCCGAAAAGATAGGTAGAATGAATAAGAATAGAATCAATGCCCCAAGAAGGAAGTATTTGAGTTTCATGCCGATTATTTCCCAAAAAGGCCTTCCGGTTTCACCAATAAGACGAAAGCCATCACGACGAAAATGATAAATAACTCAAAAATTGGAAATAGAAGAATTCCATAAGAAGTTAGAATTCCAACAATTAAGGCCCCCACAAAGGCTCCTTTCAGATTTCCCAACCCTCCGATTACGGTGATCACAAATGCTTGGATAATCATGGATGTACCAATTCCTGGGGCGACCACTCTTACCGGGGTTCCGAGAGCCCCTCCAAGAGCGGCAAGCATGGCAGCGAAAACGAATACATTAGTAAACAGAATGGGAATATTGATTCCAATGGCACTTGCCATTTCTCGATCGGAAGCGGAGGCTCGGATCGTTCTCCCCCACCATGTTTTTTCGAGCACGAACCACAGGAGCAAAGCGACGAAGATCCCTGCAAAAATAATAAAGATATTGTAATAAGGAAAGGGTCTTCCAAGGATGTTCAGACTTCCTTCAAAAAAACGAGGCATGGGAGGAATCATGGCCACTCCTCCCCAGACTATTTTGACTAAATCGTCAAAGATCAGGATGAACCCAAAAGTCAGGATTAATTGATAGGGGAGATCAATATGATAAATGCGGCGAAAAAAAAGGCATTCAAGGATGAGTCCTATCCCGCCTACACATAGGAGGCTGAGGAAAATGGAAAGCCAGAAATTTAAACCAATCTTTCCATAAAAGGTAAAAGTGGCGTAAGCCCCTAACATAAATAGACTTCCATGAGCAAAATTAAGGACTCCTAAAACCCCGAATACTAAAGTTAACCCCGCGGCTAAAAGCCAGAGATACATTGAGAAACTTAAACCAATGAGCGTTTGAAAGAGGAGTTTTTCTAACATATTTCCCATTCGAATATAAGGATAGGGTAGGAGAGCTTTTAAACTCTCTTACCCTCTCCTTCATCCTTTTCCTCCATCTCTATTTTGTTGCTGCTACAGGGGTAAAAGGTGGATGCCGGAAATATTCTTTGGCTGGAATAATTTTGAGATCCCCAAGAACAGGAATTGGATAGTCTGGACTATGGGTGACCTTTCCTCCAGGCACAGTATAAATCGCTTGATGATCTTCTTTCCGGATTAAACGAGTCCCGGCAGGAGTTTTAAGCTCCATCCCTTCCAATGCCTCCGCCACCTTAGAGGTTTCTAAGGTCTTTGCTTTTTCAGCCCCTGCCTTGATGGCATAAATAGTGGAATAACTGGCCTCTGCCGAATAATTTGGGAATTTCCCCCATCTCTTACGGAAAGCACTGACAAAGGCCTTGTTTTCAGGGGTATCGGGATAATTATGGATGTAGCGCGCAGTGGCCCATAGTTTTCCTTTAAATTTATCTGCAGCCACCTCTCGAGAGATTCCTTCAAGAAGGTCCACTGAACCTCCCATGCATTGCCACCAGGCTTGAATCTTCTCGAAAACTCCCAGCATGAGTGCCTGTCTTAATAACATCACACCCTCCCCAGCCCAGGGAGTCGCAAATATGGCATCGGGCTTCTCTGCCATCACCGCCGAGATATGGGAGGAGAAGTCCATTGTCCAGAAGGGGGCCCATGCAGCTGCCACAAATTCAACATCTGGTCGAAATTTTTTAATGTTCTCTTTAAAAAGATTCCAGGCTACGTATCCATATTCATAATCACAATTAATTCCCGCCCACCGCTTAATCTCCGGCGAGTCTTTGAAGACCCAGGCGGCAAGGGCATCCTGATAAACAGGTGCGACCATCCGAAAAACCTGTTTGATTCCCTTTCCGGCAACTAATTCCTCAGTCAATCGATGGGTCGCTGCATGACAGAAGAAACAGAGCCGGTCTAATTCTGGAAGAACAGGTCCCACGGCCATTGCACTTCCACTTGAGTCTATCCCAAAAAGGAAATCTGCTCCCCAGTCGGTGACCAAATATCTTGCATTCTTTACTGCGGTAGCAGGTTTAAGTTCTTCATCCATGAATTTTAATTCCAACTTCCGTTTCAGAATGCCACCTTTAGCATTAATTTCTTCGATAGCCAATGTGGCTCCAGCCATCATCTGCCAGCCATAATCCGCATGAGCTCCTGAAATGGCACCCTGTCCCCCGATTTTAATTGGCCCTGCCGGTTTTTTAGTTTGCCCATAGGTGATCCTGTATCCTCCTAATCCGCTCCCTAATACAATCCCACCTATCACCGTGTCCCTTAAAAATTTTCTTCTCGTAATTTTTTTAGCCATGCTCGAGCCCTCCTTTCTTTAAGATTTATAGATGATTTTACGTAAACTTTTTTTCAGGCTCTTAGATAGCTATCCTTAATTTAATTAGAGAAAGCTCTATTGGTAAATTAAATAAGTGGTTATCAAATTATTCATCAATTGTCAACTCAAATTTATGAGAACTCTGAAAAATTAATTTAGAAGTATTTATAGACTGGGGAGGTGGGGTGGAAAAGCCTTCGAGCGGATACCTATGAGGTAATAAAGCACTATGGATAAATTCCCTGAAAATACTTGATTTTCTGTTAAACGATGGTTAGCGATTAACTTTTAAATGTCCGCTTTCGAAGGGTTTGAGACCCTACCTCCCCAGTCTTCAAGGGACTTTTTCAGAGCTCTCTTTATTTAATGCCCACGATCTTTTTAGCCCACCGTTTTTTCTGCTCGAGATTTCCCAATCTCCCATACATCACTTTCTGAGTCTGAGGGGATCCAGCCCCATGCATGGATTCGACCAGTGCTGTCCCGCCACTCATATTCTCAATCAATCTAATGATCTTCATCCTGTCTTCTACAGGAACGCCCTTCGCCCCTGCAAGATATTTCTTCACAAACTGACCCACTTCATTGCTTTCAAAATCACCATAAAAAGGCATCGTCGCTACAATTCCTCCCGCAATATCGTGGGCCAGACGGGCAATCTCATAAATATGCCGGGTCACATTATGTTTTGTCGTATTGGCCAGAAGGGGATCGGGATAATAAGCCCCTGAAGGAGTCCGGTATCCCATAGCCGAACAGGCCACAGAACCCGAGTAAATGGTCTCAGCAAGATGAATCATCTCGGCCAGTTTTTCCCTGATATGGGAGGCATTGGCCGTTCCCTGATACTCGGCTGCCAGCGCAGCTGCCCCGGTTAGGACGTCCGAAACCCCTCCTTTGCAACCCCCGTAATTTTGCCGATGAAGAGTTGCAAATCTCTCCACCAGGATGCCTGCCATCTCATACTCCCCACAGAGGAAAACCCTCTCCCAGGGAACAAAGACATCATCAAAGATAATCAGGGCTTCCCCGCCCACTAACCCAAAGGGATTTCCTGCATCAAACCCCGGTTCAAACTTTCTCTCCTCATTGGTTTGGCGGCCAAAAATAAGAGTCACCCCTGGGGCATTGAGAGAAATCGCACAGGCTAAAGCATAATCCCGATCCTCTTCCCTCATCGATTGGGTGGGCATGATGAGAATCTCGTGGGAATTCACCCCTCCGGTCATATGGGCCTTAGCCCCCCGAATGACAATCCCATCCGATCGCCGCTTAACCACGCGAGTATAGAGATCCGGGTCTGACTGTTTACTGGGAGGAAGGGACCGGTCCCCCTTCGGATCGGTCATCCCTCCAACTACCATCACGTTGCTCTCCTGAACATAGAGTAAATACTTCTTAAACCGCTCAAAATAATCGGTCTTATACTTCTGATCCACATCATAGGTGGTCATATAGGTCGCATTTAATGCATCAAAACCCACGCACCTTTGAAAACAGGAACCTGTCTCATGAGCAATGAGACGAAGCATCTGGACCTTCTTTATAAGATCATCGACACTTTGATGAATATGGGTAAAACGATTAATCTTTTTACCGGTTAAATGAGAAGTGGCCGTCATCAGATCTTCGTATTCCGGTCTTAAAGCAAGCTCATAGGTGAGAGCTGCGGATTCGATATGGGGCCGGATTCCAGGATGTTCGGTAATATCCTCCACCCGTTTTCCATTATAATAGACCACATGGTGAAGGTCCTTGAGACTCTGAATATAGTCTTCTTTAGTCACGATCCTCTTCATCTCTTTCTCTCCTTTATGACTGATGATTTTCCTTTTTTTGAACTCGAAAAGCCCTTCGCAGGAATTTTCCGGTCGCCGTCTTGGGGACCTCCCTCACAAATTCCACCTGGCGAGGATATTTATAGGCAGCCATTCGCTCCTTACAATGATGGATAATCTCTTCTTCCTTGACCTTTCCCTCCCACCCTTCTTTCAATGCCACGAATGCTTTTACCGTTTCCCCCCGATAAGGATCAGGGACTCCAACCACGGCTACTTCCCGAACCGCGGGATGGAGATAAATCACATCCTCCACCTCCCTTGGCCAGACTTTAAATCCTGATGCAATAATCATATCCTTCTTTCGGTCTAAAAGGTAGATCCATCCCTTTTCATCCATTGTTCCCACATCCCCGGTATAAAGCCAGCCCTCCCGAATTGCATAGGCCGTCTCCTGTGGCTTGTTCCAGTACCCCGGGACAATCCCGGGCCCCTTAAATACCAACTCCCCTATCTCTCCTGGAGGAAGTTCTTTATCAGGTTCGCTGAGATCCATCACCCTTGCCTCATGACTCGGGATAGGGATACCAATGGAGATCGCTCCAGTCAAAGGGTCCACAGGAGCCCTCATCCCGAGAGGGACCAGAGTGGCCGGGGAGGTCGTTTCTGTAAGCCCGTAAACATTATGGATGTAAGTGCCAGTGAGTTTTTCAAATTGTTCGACCACTGCGGGAATGACCGGAGCCCCCCCACTATATACTTTTCGAAAACTGCTAAAATCGTGGTTTTTAATTTCTGGATCGTTCATCATTGCGATGAAGACCGTAATCGCTCCGATGGTACAGGTAGCCCTCCATTTTTCAATCATTTGAAAGGCAGTTTTCGTATCAAAACGATAAAATAGAACGAGCGGAGTCCCGGAGGCAATACAGGCTCCAATATGACCCACCATCCCCGTGACATGGAATAATGGAGCGACCCCGAGCATCGTATCGGAGGGAGTAAGTTTCCAGCAGTGACGATAGACTTCAGAATTGAATGCCACATTCCCATGGGTATTCATCGCTCCCTTTGGGGGACCGGTCGTTCCAGAGGTATAAGTTAAATAAGCGACATCCTCCCGAAGGAGGTTCACCTCCGGGGGATGGTCCCCGCGATATCTCTCTAAGATTTCCATAAAATCTATGGTTTTAAGATTTTTGATTTTATTCACTCCCTTCAGGAGGGAGGGAAGAGGAGATTGAGGGTCAAGAAAATCCAATTCCGAAGTGGTAATGATATGTCCAACTCCTGCCTCCTCTGTCACCTTTTGAATCCCTTCATGAAAAAGGGATTCCATCGAGATAAGGATCTTTACATTAGCATCCTGAAAATAATAGGAGAGCTCCTTTTCTTTGTACATGGGATTCAGAGGAACCACAATCCCTCCCCCCTTCCATATTCCAAATTGGGCAATAATAAACTGAGGGATATTTTGAAGATAAAGGGCTATCCGGTCCCCTTTCCTGACTCCAAGATCCAGTAATGCACAGGCAAAGGCATCACTCATTTCCTCCAATTCCCCATAAGAGATGACCCGATCAAAGTAGTAGAGGGCAGGATTACGGCGATGATGCTTCACTGTTTTTCGGAGATGATCTAAAGGATTTATTGCCTCAGGCTCCAACTCCGGAAGATAATCCTTGGGATATAGGGAAAGCCATCTTTTTGAAGAATGAGAATTCATAAAGGGGCTCCTTTCTCATCGCAGGATTTCAGAATGGAGATCATGTTTTCAAAGTCACCCTCCTGTGTGATTGAGTAATAAGGAATGGTCTTTGGATCACTCTCCATCAAGGCACAAGCCCTTAAACATCCACTCACGAATATTAGAAGATCCAGATCTGGTTCTTTGGGCGAGAGAAAAAGAAAACGCTCATCCAGTTGTTCCTTCATCCTTTTCACCCACTCCACCCTTTCATAGGAGGGGTTACATCCACCACAATATTTTATTCCAATCCTCTTTCGAATCCCAAACCTCCTTCACACTTTTTATTTTAAAAAATTTCACCAGACCGTCCAGCCTCCATCCACATAAATCGTCTGACCGGTGATAAAATCCGATGCAGGAGCAGCCAGGAAAATCACGGTCCCTTCCAGTTCGTGGAGATATCCCCAGCGACCCATGGGGGTTCGTTCATTGATGAAATTGAATCTCTCAGGATCATTCCGAATCTGCTTCACCATATCGGTCTCAAAATAGGTGGGTGCAATGGCATTCACCCTCACTCCCAATTTGGCCCATTCAAGGGCCATGACCTTAGTAATCTGGTTTACTCCTCCCTTGGAGGCCGCGTAGGCCAGTTGGTGAGGAAGGGGTGTTTTCCCAAAAATAGAACTGATATTGATTACCTTCCCATATCCCCTTTCGATCATCTGGGGGACCACCGCCTGAGCCACCAGAAAGTAACCTTTTAAATTCGTATTGATAATCAGATCCCACATCTCTTCAGGATACTCCAGAACTGGAACCCGATAATTTGTGCCAGCATTATTCACGAGGATATCAATATGGCCAAAGTGGTTCAATATCTGTTCAACCCCCCTTTTAATCTTTTCTTTAGAGAGAACGTCTAATTCAAACCCCGCAGAGTTTCTTCCCATTGCCTGAATTTCTGCAGGGACCCTTTCAAGATCCTTTGGATTTCGACCACAAACCGCTACATCCGCACCCGCTTTGGCAAGGGCTTTCGCAAACACCTCCCCTAAACCTCGTGTACTCCCTGTCACCATTGCAACCTTTCCCGTCAAATCGAAGAGATCCATAGGAATCACCTCCTTCGATGAAATGAAATCCAAAAGTGATTTCTGAGTTCTTATATTATAATATTTTCCCGGCGTTTTGAATATCTGAGGGGTGATTCCTTAAAAGGGGTGAGAGTGAAATCAACGAACATTTAAATTTTTGGAAGACCTTCCAAAGTCCAGCCTCTGAGGGTGTAGTAATCCTGGAGCATTTTTTGGAGATCTTCCCTTCGAATAACCTTTTGATCTTTTCCAAGGGGTTCATCGAAGAATCGTTTAGAGAGAGTGTCTTCCCTGGGATCCAGACCCTCGCGGAGGTTGAACCTTCGGACTTCGTTCTGGATGGTCGAGGAGATCTTTCTTAACTCTGTTTCGCTTAATTTAAGTCCGGTGGTAACCTCGATAATGGTTGAGAGATCCTTCCAGTCCCAATAAATATCACGGTAAAAACGACACAGGATAAGAGAGTCGTGAATATTGAATCGGTCCTCAAATTCGAGAAAGAGTTTGGCTTTGCCTTCGATCTGATCTGCAGGAATCATCCCCGAGAGCTCCGCTTTATAGAAAGTGGATCGAAGGTGGCATGCCCCTCGATCCGAAGTCGCATAGGCTAAGCCCATCCCCTTGAGAACCCTCGGGTCATAGCCTGCTGGGTCAAGCCCTTTGGTATGAATCGCTATCTCCTCCATCTGCCAGACCTTAGAAGCGTGTCGAATGCCTTCGGCTAAGATCTCTCCAATTCCTCTTTTATAAGCAATATCATTAAGGAGCTCGGCAATCTTATCCACATCCCCCCATCGGATCTTCTCTTTAATCCTACCCATCTCGGAAGCCTCCATGGCAAAGGCACAGAGGCTTCCCGCCGAGATAGTATCCAGTCCAAGACGGTCACAAATGTCATTCAGATAGGCCACCTCTTCAATTTCATGAACCATACAGAGGCCCCCAATAGCATAGATCGTCTCATATTCAGGACCTTCAATCTTTAAGCCTTTATGTCTTCCTTCTTTGACGACACTTAGATTCCCACAGGCCATAAAGCATCGGAGGCAAGCACTGGGCTTCACGTCACACCGCTCAAGAAGGGCCTCCGCACTGATCTTCTCCCAGCCCTCAAAGGTTCCGAGATGCCAGTATTTTGATGGAAATCCCCCTACGGCATTATTCATTGCAACCAGCATAGGTGTTCCAAGACGCCTGTAATTCTGAGCCCCGGGACTATCCTTTCCCCGTTCTAAGGTTTCCTTTGAAAACTGTTCCAGACGGTCGGGATGGGCTACCTCTCGCTTCCTTTCTCCATAAAAGACAATGGCCTTCACCTTCTTAGACCCCATTACTGCACCCACTCCGGTTCTTCCAAGGGAACGCCAGTAGTCGTTTTCGATCACCGCAAATCGAACTAAATTTTCACCTGCAGGACCGATGACCAGGGCTCCTGATCCCTTTTGACCAACTCTCTTCAATACCTCATCTTCTGTATAATAAGTCTCTTTTCCCCAGAGGTCTTTTGCATCATGAAAAACGACTTTTTGGTCGGAAATTTCAATCCAGACAGGTTCTTCAGAAGTCCCTTCAAGAATAAAGGCATCGTAACCTGTCCGGCTCATGGGCTCTGCAAGTTTCCCACCAGAATAGGATTCTGAGAAGATTCCTGTAAGGGGGGATTTGGTGAATACTGCGTGCCGGCAGGATCCATAGATTCGAGTATCTGTTATTGGCCCGATGGCAAAGATAAGCCTGTTCTCGGGAGAAAAAGGATCTATCCCCTGAGGATTCTCTTTTGTTAAGAGATAGATTCCCAATCCCTTTCCCCCTAAATGGGTTTCATATACAGAATCAGGGATATGTTCTTCTTTAAAAGTTTTCGTTTGAAGGTTTATTTTTAAAATTTTATTAAAAAACCCTTTCATCTGATCTCCCTTTCTTTGATTGGATTATTAATAGGCGGATTTATAAATATCAATCGCATCTTCGAAAGTTACTTTTCTTGGATTATTGGCAAGAAGTCTTGTTACTTTCATAGCCCCCTCAGCTAACCTTGGTATCGCCTCTTCTGGAATCCCGACATCTCTAAGTCGCCTTGGAACTCTTAGATCATCCGAAAGACGTTCCACAAACCTTACTGCCATCTCGGCTGCATCAAGTTCTGAAAGTCCCTCAACCTTCTCTCCAAAAACTTTTGCCATTCGAGCAAATTTCGAAGGGCAACCTAAAATATTATAACGCATTACGTAAGGAAGCATTAGCGTGTTGGTAAGCCCATGGGCAAGATGGAATTCCCCACCGAGCGGATAAGCAAAGGCATGAACGGCCCCTACGCCTGCATTGGCAAAAGATATCCCGGCAAGTAAACTTCCTTCCATCATATTTGAGCGTGCAACAAGGTTCTCACCATAGGCAAATGCTATTCTTATATTTTTAGAAATAAGTTCCATAGCCTTAAGGGCAAGAAGGTCAGTCAACGCAGTTGCATTGATAGAATAGTAGGCCTCAATAGCATGGGTTAATGCATCCATTCCTGTCAAGGCAGTGACCGAAGGAGGAAGTCCCAAAGTAAGCTTTGGGTCTACAATGGCAACCTCTGGAAAGAGAGTGGGACTCACAATTCCTTTTTTTAACCTTTCCTTAGTATCCGAAAGGATAGCAATAGGAGTCACTTCACTTCCAGTCCCTGCAGTCGTAGGAACCAGAATCATAGGTATCCCAGAATTTGGAACGAGATCAATTCCGAAAAACTGATCGATCTCCCCAGGATTGGTCATCAGGATCGAGGTAACTTTTGCAATATCAAGAGAACTTCCGCCTCCAAACCCGATAATGAGGTCAATTTCTTCTTTTTTCGCTAATTGAACACTTTTCAGAACTATCTCAATTCTTGGATCTGGTTCCACACCATCAAAAATTAGAAATGGAATTCCAACGGATTGTAGGGGTAATATAATACTTTCTATAAGGCCAGCCCGAATGACTCCTGGATCAGTAACAATCATTACTTTTTTCCCTTTAAGAAGTTGAGCTTCTGTTCCTATCCTTTCAACTGCTCCTGGACCAAAAAGAATTCGTTTGGCTGTCCTAAAAAGAGAAATTTTTTCCAACATTATGTTTCTCCAGAAAAAGTTCTTGTTCAATCTAAATTCCAAAATTGGCAATGAATAGTAGAGACATTTACCTCCCAACGAGTTTTAAAAGTGTCTCATTTTTAAGGATCTCAAAAGGATTACCTTCAAATATTATCTCACCCCTTTCGACAATATAAGTTCTTTCGGTTACCTGCGAAACGATTCTAACATTAGATTCTCCCAATAAAATAGCGATTCCCATTTTTCTAATCTGACTAAGGGCCTCAATAAAATGGTTGACTACAAGAGGTGCCAGTCCCTCGAAAGCTTCATCCAGAAGCAATAACAATGGATCGAGAGCCAATGCTCGAGCGATGGAAACCATCTTCTTTTCTCCACCGCTGAGATAAAGACCCTTCCTATCTAAGAACTTTTGAATTGCAGGGAAGATGGTAAATATTCTTTCAGCATCAAACTTTTCCTTTTTTCCTGTGACCCATGTAGAAAGGTTAATATTTTCTTCAACCGTTAACTCTGTAAATATTCTCGTATCTTCAGGAGAATAACCAATCCCGCAAAGCACTTTTTCTCTCGGGGTAAGAGAGGTAATGTCTTTCTCTTTAAAAAAAATTTTTCCAGATCGGGAGGGATAGAGACCAATTGTGCTCTTAATAATGGAGCTTTTCCCGGCTCCGTTTCTTCCTAAGAGGCAGACGATCTCCCCTTCCTTCACTCCTAATGAAATATTTCTCAAAATTTGAGTCGATCCTATAAAAACATCTAAATTTTCAATTTGAAGAAGCATCTTCTAACTCATAATACCAAAAACAATGGCTTTAACCTCCTTATTTTCCATGACCTCTTCAGGCTTGCCTTCCGCCATAATTTTTCCCTCATGCATCACTATAACTCGATCTGAATAT
>CALIBK010000143.1 GCA_938045955.1 uncultured bacterium
TGGAAAAAACCCCTGAGATTCGAAGTTCCGTTCTCACCGGGGATAAGATCCATCTCTGGGTGGAGGATCCAGGGTGGAGTAAAAAGATGCTAAAAGAGATTTTGAAGAAAGAGTCGGTGGAGATTTTGAGTCTCACAGAAATCAGACCTTCTCTTGAAGATGTTTTTGTGGCAATGGTGAGGGAGAAAAAAAGTGATGGTGGGAATTAATTTTGCCGTGGAGGTCGAAGATCTTGTCAAGACGTTTGGAGATTTTGTGGCTGTCCATCGTATTCGATTACAGGTCAGAAAGGGAGAGATCTTTGGTTTCTTAGGACCGAATGGAGCCGGGAAATCAACTACCATTCGAATGCTTTGTGGTCTCCTGATGCCTACCTCAGGAAAAGGAAGGGTGGCAGGGTATGATCTTCTCCTGGAGCCTGAAAGAATAAAAAGAGTCATCGGTTACATGTCTCAAAAATTCTCTCTCTATGAGGATCTCACAGTGATTGAAAATCTCCATTTTTTTGGAGGAATTTATGGCCTTAAGGGGTCGGTCTTGAAAGAAAGAGAAAGGCAAGTCCTCGAAAAAATTGGATTGAAAGAGATTTCTGATCGTCTTACCCGAACTCTTTCCGTAGGGTTAAAGCAACGTCTCGCCTTAGGATGCGCGATCCTCCATCAACCAGAAATTCTTTTTCTGGATGAACCCACTGCCGGAGTGGATCCTCTCTCGAGAAGAGAGTTCTGGAGTTTCATTCAGGAGATGTCAACCCAAGGGGTCACCAGTTTCGTTTCTACTCACTATATGGATGAGGCTGAATACTGTAACCGGCTTGCTCTGATTTATAAGGGAAGGATTATTGCGATGGGATCTCCCACAGACTTAAAAATAAAAACACTCTCTCATGGGGTCCTGGAGGTCGAATGTGAACCCTTAATGGGATCCCTTCATCTTTTAAAAGAAAAACCCTGGATATTAGAAGTAGCCATATTTGGAAATTCCCTCCATGTGATCGGAAAAGAGGGAATCGCACTTGAGCAAGAAATATCCGATCTTTTCCAGACCCACAGAATCCTTCTCCATCGGATGGAATGGGTTCGGCCTTCCTTAGAAGACATCTTTGTCTCGTTAATTGAAGGGGAGAGAAATTGAGTTTATTAAGAACTTGGGCAATTTCGAAAAAGGAGTTTATCCATATCTCCAGAGATTGGAGAAGCCTGGGATTGATAATCTTGATGCCAGCGATATTGATGCTTCTCTTCGGATATGCCGTGACTCTGGATGTTAAAAAAGTTCCCATGGCCATCCTCAATTACGATCAGGGTCAAGAAAGTCTATCATTCGTACACCAATTTAGTGGATCTCCATACTTTGATCTCCCTGCATTCCTTCGAAATAGGGAAGAACTTTATCATTGGATCGATAGGGGCAAGGGAAAGGTGGGATTGGTAATTCCATCCGATTTTTCGAAACTATTGAAAGCAGGAAGGAAAGCTTCGGTCCAGGTGATTATAGATGGAACGGATTCCAATACGGCCAATATCATCCTGAGCTATATCCAGATCATTACCCAACAATATAATCAAGAGAAGACGTTATTAAAAATTGAGCGATTAGGAAAAAAAAGGCCAGATCCTCCCATAGAGGGGCGGGTTCGAGTCTGGTTTAATGAAGAGTTGGAATCGAAAAATTATTTTATTCCAGGTCTTGTGGCGGTCATCATGTCTATCATCGGTGTCCTTCTAACCGGTCAAGTCATCGTGAGGGAGTGGGAACGGGGAACCATGGAGCTTTTGATTTCTACCCCTATTCAAAAAGAAGAATTGCTCCTTGGAAAATTGCTTCCCTATTTTTTCATTGGCCTTCTGGATCTATGTTTAGCCTTCCTGATGGGGAGATGGTTCTTTAAGGTTCCCTTCCGTGGAAGTTTTCTCCTTCTCCTTTCGATTTCTTGCCTCTATCTGATCGTCGCTCTTGCCCTCGGTCTTTTTATTTCGACGGTGGCTCGGACTCAGATCTTTGCCAATCAACTGGCTATGGTGATTGGATTTTTACCTACCTTTCTTCTTTCAGGATTCACTTTCGTCATTTCGAATATGCCCGTCTGGCTTCAGGTCATAACCTATGGAATTGCTCCACGTTACTATGTGAGTATCCTGAAGGAAATCTTTTTAAAAGGTTCCGACCTTTCGTTACTCTATAAAGAAATGCTGGTCCTCATCGGTATGGGAATCGCCGGATTAAGTATGGCCATTAAGATATTTAAGAAGGAGCTGAAATAACCCCTATTTATGTTTCACCGAGTTCGTTTCCTCTTCTTCAAAGAGCTCATCCAGGTCTTCAGGGATCCTCGACTTCGGATGACTTTAATTTTTCCCCCGCTCTTTCAACTCATCATATTTGGATACGCAGCCAATCTGGATGTCCAGCATGTTCCAATTGCCGTTCGAGATCTGGATCAAAGTGTAGAGTCGAGAGACCTTATCTCTCGATTTGGAAGCTCCAAGTATTTTGAGATCGTCGCCTATCCTGAGGGTCCTAATGACATTGAGGCACTGGTTAAAAAGGGGAAGATCACTTTCAGTATAGAGGTCCCCAGCGGATTCGCAAAAAAGATCAAGAAAGGAGAGACAGCAGCGATCCAGATCTTAGTGGATGGAACAGAATCCAATACTGCTTTGATTGCCTTGGGTTATGTCAGTCG
Source organism: uncultured bacterium (assembly GCA_938045955.1). Lineage (GTDB taxonomy): Bacteria > Desulfobacterota > BSN033 > BSN033 > UBA1163 > CALIBK01. Next base: position 2,687 of record CALIBK010000143.1, read on the forward strand.
AATTCTTTCGGAGTATTCGAATCAGGTTATTTTTAATAGACTGAATCTCGAAGGAATGGGTCGTTTCGAAGAGGTCGGGGTGGAGGTAGAACATCGAATCTGGTTCAATCCGAATTTAGAGAGCCGTTATTTTTATGTTCCGGGGGTCATTGCTTCTATTGCGTTTCTCATTCCCATTATCTTGACAGCGCAGGCTATTGTAAGGGAGCGGGAGATAGGGACTCTTGAACAGATTATGGTCACTCCAATTCGCCCTTGGGAATTGATCCTGGGAAAGACCCTTCCTTTTGCAATGATTGGTTTTCTGGATATCATTTTGATTGCATTCATTGGGGTTTTCTGGTTCAAGATTCCCTTTCGGGGGAATCCTTTCATTCTTTTACTTGGGAGTCTCCTTTTCTTAATGAGTTCAGTCGGCATCGGCCTCTTTATTTCGACCATCTGTTCCACCCAACAGCAGGCACAAATCTCCACATTCTTTTTTGTGATGCCTGCTTTCATTCTCTCTGGATTCGCCTTCCCTTTGGAAAATATGCCCCAATGGCTCCAATATCTAACTTACCTCAGTCCCTTAAGATATTTTCTCATTATCATTAGAGGAATCTTTTTAAAGGGGATAGGGTTAAGCTTCCTGTGGCCACATATGAAAGCATTGGCGATCTTAGGGGGAGGGATGATTACCCTGAGTTCGATGCGTTTCCAGAAGAGATTGAAATGAGAGAATTTCTTTTAGACATATATCAAAAACTTTATAAGAGTTATGGTCCTCAACATTGGTGGCCTGGAGAGAGTCCCTTCGAAGTGATTGTCGGTGCCATATTAACCCAGAACACTTCATGGGGAAACGTGGAGAGGGCGATTCAATCCTTGAAAAGGAAAGGGGTTTTACATCCGGAGGGCATTCGAAATCTAAAAAGATCCGAACTTTCTCGATTGATCAAATCCTCAGGCTATTATCGAATCAAAGCAGATCGATTAAAATCTTTTATAGGGTTTCTTTTTAAATATTATCATGGGGATCTGGAGGCAATGAGAAAAGAAGAGGTAGGTCGGTTAAGGGAGAGACTCCTTCAAATTAAGGGGATTGGTCCGGAGACTGCCGATAGCATCCTTCTTTATGGATTTGGAGTTCCGATATTTGTGGTGGATGCTTACACCAGGAGAATTCTTTCCAGACATGGGGTGGTCTCTGAGAAAGCCTCCTATGAGGAGGTTCAAGGTCTCTTTATGGATCATCTTCCTCATGAGGAACGGCTATTCAATGAATTCCATGCACTCCTGATTCACTTGGGTAAAACCATATGTAAAAAGATTCCAAAATGTGACCTCTGTCCCTTAAGAGGGATCGAGGGCTCAAGGGTTCAAGGGATCAAGTGAAAGAATTAAATTTTCTGACCCTTGAATCCTTCAAGCCCTGGGACCCTCGAGCTCTTCAAGAAATGGCTTACTGGGAGAAAAAGATCCGGAGTTTAATGGGAAAGGCCATCCACCATTATGCATTGATTCAGGAGGGGGATCGTATTCTGGTCGGGGTTTCGGGGGGAAAGGATAGCCTTACATTACTTCATCTTCTCATGGAACGGAGAAAACGGGTTCCTATTCGATATGATCTATTTCCGGTTCACATCGATTTGGGATCTGGGTCAGAGCGGGCCAATGCTTTAAAAAGATTTTTTGAAAGCCATGGACTTTCTTATCATATTGAATTTACCGATATTGGAAGAAGAGCCAATAGTCCCGAAAATCGGGAAAACCCATGTTTTCTCTGTTCCTGGGAGAGAAGGAAACGGCTATTTCAATTGGCTCACCGGTATAAATGCAATAAGATAGCCTTCGGCCATCATAAGGATGATATCATTGAAACATTACTTTTAAATATCTTCTATAGTGCTGAAATTAGCACCATGCTTCCACTTCAGAGACTGTTTCGGGGAAAGATTACACTGATTCGACCGTTAGCCCTCATCGAAGAAAGAGAGATCGAAAGATATGCAAGGGAGAAAGGACTTCCTTTTGGCCCCAGTGGTTGTCCTGTTTCAGGGAAAACGAAAAGGAGTGAGATTAAGGAGTTGATCAGAACTCTTGAAAAATCAAATACTAAAATTAAGGGGAACATCTTCCGGGCTTTATCCAATATTAAATTGGAATATACCTTTACCTCAAACCGGGAGCCCTGAAAAAGTCCTTCCTCTCAAATTTTTTACTTGACAAAGAAAGAAAATTAAATAAAATTTAAGAAAGTTAAATTATATTTAATTTTTAATGAGAGAGATTGGCGAAAAACTAAAATTTTTTCGATTAGCAAACAAATTGACCCTAAAACAACTGGCCACCAGGGCTGGTTGTACTGAATCCTATTTATCTCAACTCGAGAGGGGGCATGCCAATCCTTCCATCATGATCCTAAAAAAGATCGCCTCCGCCCTTCAGGTCAAAATCGTTGACTTCTTCCTCGAACCCGAAACAGAGGAAGATGATATAGTGCTCAAAGAAGGGGAAAGGGTGAATATTAATTTTAAACGTGGGGATGCAAAGATTCAGATGCTGGTCAGAAATATTCGCGACAAACGAATGCAACCCTTTTATACCACTATTAAACCAGGAGGGGGATCCAAAGGGGCCTACTCCCATATCGGAGAGGAGTTTGGAATTGTCCTTCAGGGAGAATTAGAGATCAATTTGAATGGGAAGGCCTATCGAGTTAAGAAAAACGAAAGTTTTTATTTTTCATCACAGATTCCTCATAGCTGGACCAATCCTGGGAAAAGGAAGGCAATTGTCATATGGGTGGTAAGCCCACCCACTTTTTGATTATACCCAAATTGAGCGATTCTTAGTATTATTTAAAAATAAACCCCTTCTGGATTCCCGTTTTCACGGGAATGACATTTTCATTCATTGGGTGGCAGTAGTCATTCCTGCGGAAGCAGGAATCCAGTATATTTGATTCAA
>CALIBK010000144.1 GCA_938045955.1 uncultured bacterium
CTAACCCCCTCGACGCCAAGACCCTCGTAATCGCTGAGGTCAACGTCGTCTTCCCATGATCCACATGCCCAATCGTCCCCACATTCACATGCGGCTTCGTCCTCTCAAACCTCGGCTTAGACATAACTCAAACCCTCCTTCGTATAAGGTGCCTTTAGGCAACCTTCTTAAGTTTTGAAATAATTTCCTCACTTATTGAAAAGGGCACAGGAGCGTAATGAGAAAATCTTAGCGTAAAGGTCGCCCTCCCCTGGGTTAAAGATCGAAGATCGGTGACATATCCGAAGGTATGAGCCAAAGGAACCTCTCCTAAGATAACATTCGTTCCCTTACGATACTCAACTTTACTTGTCTTTCCCCTTCTTGAAGTAAGATCACTGAGAACTTGACCTACAAATTCCTCAGGTGTAATTATTTCAATGGACATCAATGGCTCGAGAAGAATAGGATTTGCTCGACTCGCAGCCTCCTTGAAAGCCAGGGAACCCGCAATTTTAAAGGCAAGATCGGATGAATCGACCTCATGATAAGACCCGTCGATGAGAGTCACCTTTATATCTACCATGGGAAATCCTGCCAAGACTCCCCTTTCCATGGCTTCCACAACCCCCTTCTCAATCGATGGGATAAACTCCCTGGGGATTGCACCGCCAATAATTCGATTCACAAACTCAAATCCTTTCCCATGAGGCTGAGGTTCCAGCACCAACCAGACATGGCCATATTGGCCTCTTCCCCCCGATTGTCGAACATAGCGTCCCTCTGCCTTAACAGTCTTGGTGATCGTCTCCCGATAGGCCACTTGGGGTTTTCCTACATTTGCTTCCACTTTAAATTCTCTGAGAAGGCGATCCACAATAATTTCGAGATGAAGTTCTCCCATTCCTGAGATCAAGGTTTGGCCGGTTTCTTCGTCGGTCTTTATTTTAAATGAAGGATCTTCTAAGGATAGCTTCTGAAGCGAGGTGGAGAGTTTCTCGATGGATCCTTTATTTTTAGGCTCGATAGCCACTGAAATGACCGGCTCAGGAAAACTCATTGCTTCAAGGATAATCGGATCCTCTTCACCACAGATCGTATCCCCTGTAGTTGTGTGCTTGAGACCTACTGCAGCAAAGATCTCCCCTGCATAGACCTCTTCGATTTCTTCCTTTTTATTAGCATGCATTTTTAGAAGTCGACCGATTCGTTCCTTCTTCCCTTTCCTGGGGTTAAAAACAGTATCCCCTGATCGTAGCGATCCCGAGTAGATACGGAAAAAGGTAAGCTGTCCAGTGTAGGGGTCATTCATGATCTTAAAGGCTAAGGCTGAGAGAGGATGGCCATTATGAGCAGAAAAACTCTTCTCTTGGCCATGGAGATCAAATCCCTTCACAGGAGGGAGGTCCAAGGGAGAGGGGAGATAGTCTATGATGGCATCTAAAAGAGGCTGAATCCCCTTATTTTTAAAGGCTGATCCACAGAGAACGGGTGTACCTTTCCGCTTCAGAGTCGCTTCTCGAATAGCCTGTTTAATTTCAAGGTCCGTGATTTCCTCTCCTTCGATAAATTTTTCCATCAACGGTTCATTCCATTCGGCTAACCTTTCGAGAAGGATCGATCTCTGCCTCAGGGCTTCTTCTTGGTAGGAGTCTGGAATATCCACTATTTTAAAGATGACTCCTAAACTCTTGGAATCAAAAATAATCGCTTTCATGGAGATAAGATCGATCACTCCCTGAAAATCCTCGCCCTTTCCAAAAGGGAGCTGAATAGGGAGGGGAATGGTGTGGAGACGATCGATCATCATCTGAAGGCATCCCTCAAAATCTGCCCCCACTCGATCCATTTTATTGATAAAGGCAATCCTTGGAATTTCATATCGGTCTGCCTGCTTCCATACGGTCTCAGATTGAGGTTCCACTCCACCCACGGAGCAGAAGACAGCTATAGCCCCATCTAACACCCTGAGGGAACGTTCCACCTCTATCGTGAAATCCACATGGCCTGGAGTATCAATGATATTGATTCGATGATCCCTCCAGAAACAGGTTGTGGCGGCTGAAGTAATCGTAATTCCCCTTTCCTTCTCCTGCTCCATCCAATCCATTGTCGCAGAGCCTTCATCCACCTCTCCGATTCGATGAGTAACACCCGTATAGTAGAGGATTCGCTCCGTAGTCGTCGTCTTCCCGGCATCGATATGGGCCATTATCCCAATATTTCGAATTCGTTCAATGGATAAACCGTCCAATCCCATGGTTTCAAACTCACAATAAATTTAAAGGAATCCTTCACCACCGATAATGGGCAAAGGCCTTATTCGCTTCAGCCATCTTATGGGTGTCCTCTTTCTTCTTAATAGAGGCCCCACGATTATTAGCAGCATCGATCAGTTCTGCCGAAAGCTTCTCCTCCATGGTCTTCTCTGAACGTTGCTTGGCATAACTGATAAGCCATCGAATCGCCAAAGAGATCTTTCTTTCAGGTCTTACTTCGACCGGAACCTGATAAGTGGCACCTCCTACCCTTCTGGGCCGAACTTCCACGAGGGGCTTCACATTCTCCATAGCTTGATAGAATATTTTCAACGGGTCCGACTGGGTCTTTTCCTTGATCAGATCAAGGGCTCGATAAAAAATACGTTCTGCTACACTCTTCTTCCCTTTCCTCATCAAACAATTTATAAATTTAGAGACAAGGGTATCGTGATATTTAAGATCAGGGGGTATTTCCCTCTTTTTTACTTCCCTTTTCCTGGGCATAAACGTTCCCTCTTTCTATCCCTCAACCATTTTTATAAAGAGGATAGTTCCTTACTTATTTGGGTTTTTTGGCTCCATATCGGGAACGACCCTGTTTTCGATCTTGAACACCTACAGAATCAAGGGCGCCCCGAATGATATGATATCGAACCCCTGGGAGGTCCTTCACTCTACCTCCTCGAATTAAGACCACCGAATGTTCCTGGAGATTATGACCAATTCCTGGAATGTAGGCAGTAACCTCCATCCCATTGGTCAATCGAACTCGGGCCACCTTTCGAAGGGCAGAGTTGGGTTTCTTGGGAGTGGTTGTATAGACACGAATACAAACCCCCCTTTTTTGAGGAGAACCCGTAAGAGCAGGGGCAGAGGTCTTCCTCTTAATCTTTGTTCTTCCTCTCCGAACCAGTTGACTGATCGTCGGCATTAATCTCCTCAATCACAAAGATAATAAATTCAATAAGTTATAAATAAACGCCACTAACAAAAATTTGACAAATGAAAAACTTTTTAAAATTAACTTATATTTTTTTATTTGTCAAATATTTTTCAGGTCACCTTAATTCGTAATCAAATCTCTTGAAAAAAATAAAAACACCTCCTAGGATTAGCATAAATACAGTGTGGAAGAGCGGTTGGTTCTCGCAACCGGCTTTCACCCAGGAGGTGCAAGATGAGTATAGCACAAGGCATTCTTC
>CALIBK010000145.1 GCA_938045955.1 uncultured bacterium
TTGGCCATTTTTTCTCAATTTTTAAGTATTATAAATGATTAAAAAAATCGAAACAGGCGATAAAATAAATCCTGATCATGGAACTTCTTTAGACTTGAGCTCCTATAGACCTCATAAATAGAGCGGTATTGACAATGAAAAATAATCCCACGATAATTGAATATGAATAGGTGATTTTATGAAACTCTATCTCGTCCAGCATGGAGAGGCTAAGTCAGAAAAGGAGGATCCAGAACGTTCTCTGACAGACCGGGGAAAGGTAGAAATTGAGCGTGTGTCTATTGCGGCAAAACCTTTAGGAGTTAATCCTTCAATAGTCTTGCACAGTGGAAAACTGAGGGCCAAGCAAACAGCAGAAATTCTAAGTAAGACATTAAATCTCCTCCCACAGGAGGAAGAAGGACTCAATCCCAATGACCCCATCCAGCCCTGGGTTGAAAGAATCTCAAAAGAGAATAGAGATTTAATGATTGTGGGGCACCTTCCTTTTCTGGATAAACTTGCCTCTTACCTTCTCTGTGGTGAAGAGAATGCCAGAGTCATCCTTTTTCGATATGGAGCGATTGTATGCCTTACACAGAAGGAGGATAAAAGATGGGCCGTCTCCTGGATTCTTACGCCTGAAATGAGTCCCTGAAGGGTCAAGGAGGCGAGGGGTCAAGGGTTCAAGGGTTCGAGGATGATGGTCAGTTTCCCATCCGGAAGGGTAAAAGGTGAGGCCTTCATCTTCATCCCCACCTTGATCTTTTTGATATCCACCTTTGGGATCCATCCCATAATCTTTAGACCCTTTTCCACTTCAATAAGCCCGATTGGACAGGGTTCGAATTGTACACTGGAGAAGGGCATCAGGGGTTGGCGAACAGCAAAATGCTCAGGAGGAACATGAATCCTCGTGAAGGTTAAAAGCCTCCCCTCCCGGGGGACCTCCTTCCACTCCATCTCGCTCTCCATGCACGAGAAACAATCGGCCTGAGGAGGATAGTATTGTCTCCCACATTTTTTACAGACTGTGGACATAATCTTTCCTTCCGCCAGATCTTTAGTAAAGCGGGCTACTTTGGACTGATTGATAAAAAGAGAAAAATTCTTAAACTCCATTCTATTCCCTCCTGAAAATATGGACGAGTGCAATCTGACCAGAACCTCCCACATTATGGGTCAGGCCAATTTCCGGATCCTTCACCTGCCTGGAGCCTGCCTCTCCCCTCAACTGTTTGGTAATCTCAATGGCCATAGAAACTCCCGTCGCGCCCAAGGGATGACCCTTTGATTTCAATCCTCCATCCACATTCACAGGAATCCGACCTCCTACATAAGTCTCCCTGGCCTCGATTAACTTTCCTCCCTCTCCCTTCTCGCAAAACCCAAGATCCTCATAGGCCACGATCTCAGCAATGGTAAAACAATCATGAACCGTCGCCACATCGATGTCCATGGGCCCTATTCCAGCCATCTTATAGGCCACCCGGGCTGCTTCCCGAGCGGCCGAAAGAGAGGTTAAACTCCTCCTATCCCCAAGCCTCAATGTATCTGTAGCCAGACCAAGACCGACCATCCAGACCGGTTTCTTCGAGATCGCCCTCGCCCTCTCTTCGGAAGCAAGAAGAACCGCCGCTGCCCCATCGGTAATCAGACTGCAGTCATAAAGCTTCAGAGGATAAGCTACAGGGAAAGAGGTTAAAGCCTTCTCCAGGGTCACCTCCTTCTGCATATGGGCATAAGGATTGAGACACCCATAATAATGGTTCTTCACCGCAACCATCGCCAGTTGCTCTTCTGTGGTCCCATATTCTGCCATGTGAGCATTCGCAATCATCGCATAGTAGCCCGGGAAGGTCGTTCCGAAAGGATACTCCCATATCGCATCCCCCGCTCTCCCCATAATCTCCGTGGCTACGCTTGTGCTCACCTCCGTCATCTTCTCCACGCCCACCACCAGAACGAGATCGGCTAACCCTGAAACAATGTTCATCCATCCGGTTCTTAAAGCGACACTTCCCGTGGCACAGGCTGCCTCCACCCTGTAGTTCGGTTTTGGATAAAATCCAATATAGTCATGAACCTGAGCAGAGGGCTGAATTCCGAAAGAGAATTCATCACAGGCGACCCCTGTGACCATGCTATCCACCTCATCGAGGGTCACCCCGGCATCCTCAAGGCAGGCCTTTACTGCCTCAAATACAAGCTCCCGAAGGGAGGCATCGGACCTAACTCCAAACTTTCCATGTCCAATTCCAACAATCGCCACCTTTCTCATCTTTTCACCCCTCTTCTTTAAGCTTATGGTTTTCCATACAATTCCTTCACCCTGGCTCGATCGATCGACCCATCCTCCCTCTTAGGAAGAGACTCCACAAACTCCACATAACCCGGTTTTTTATACCGGGCAATTCGACTTCCTACAAAATCGATTAACTCCTGGGCGGTAAGTTGCATGCCGGGCTTAAGAACCACCACCGCCTTCACCCCCTCTCCAAACTTTGGATCCGGAACTCCAATGACCGAAACCTCCTTCACACTGGGATGTTCGAGAATCACCTTCTCCACCTCGACGGGATAGACATTTTCTCCTCCGGGTTTGATCAACTCTTTCTCAGCCTTTCTCCCTGCAAACCAGAGATAACCATCCTCATCCAGACGGCCTAAATCCCCTGTATGGTGCCACTCCTCTCGAAAGGTTTGCCGGGTTAATTCCTCCTCCTTCCAGTATCCTAAAAAAACAAGTGGCCCTCGAACCAGTATCTCTCCGACCTTTCCTCTCTCAACCTCACGGTCAAACTCATCCACAATCTTTAATTCTACAAGAGGACCGGGTTTTCCTGCACATCCTGGCCTCTCCCGGTTGGCACAGACACTTGTTAACCCCATCGTTTCTGTCTGTCCATAGGCGAGCCAGAACTGACCATAGCCCAGGTCTTCAAACCTTTTGACCGTCTCCCTGAGATCGACCCCAAAGACATGCCTGAGGGAAGAGAGGGTAAACTCCCCTTTGGCCTGCTCGTCAAGAAGTTGAAGGAGAATGGGAGGAAAATCTCCAATCATGGTAATTCTCTCCTGATCGATCATTTTACCGGCCAGCTTTGGATCAAACTTTGGAATCATCACGTTCCTCCCCCCCACATGCATCATCACCAGAGCCCCAAACATCCCTGCGATATGAAAGAGGGGAAGAATATTCAGATAGGAATCCTCAGGGGTGAGACTCATCAGGGCAATATTCTGAATGGTACAGGCAATAAGATTATGATGGCTGATCACCGCACCTCGGGGTCTTCCCTGAACTGCAGCCGTATGCATGATGACCAGTGGATCATCCCCATCGATCGGGAAAGGAGAGATTGGCTCTGATTTAAGAAGAGCTTCAAAAGGATGATAGATCCCTCCCCCTGATCCATAGGTGACAAATTCCCTAAGGAAAGGACAGCTGGCACGAAGATCCATCACCATCCTTTCAAAATCTGGATCAACCACCATCAAACAGGGCTCCGTGTTGGTAAGATTGTAACCCACCTCCTCTGCCGATAATCTAAAGTTAATAGGGACCATAATGGCACCCAGTGCCGCAAGTCCGCCGAGAAGAGGGAAAAAGTAAGAATCATTCTTTGCCAGTACCGCCACTCGATCACCCTTGCCTACCCCTTTACTCTTCAACCACCCTGCTACGCGAAGGCTCTGTTCCATAAGCTCTCCATAGGTCACCTTCCCTCTCTCGGATTGGAGAGCGATCCGATTCTTAAAAATCGAGGCATTTCTCTTATACATATCATATACCGTAAAACTTCTCAGTCCCATCCCTTCTCCTCCTTATGAGATCAATTTTCTTCGCTCCTCTTCCCTTAATTCACGCCTTAAGTACTTTCCAACCTTGGACTTTGGAAGCATATCCCGAAACTCAATATATTGGGGAACTTTATAGGGAGCTAACCGCTCCTTACACCATTTTATCAACTCAAAGCCACTTACCCCTTTGATATCCTCTTTAAGGACCACGAAAGCTTTGATCCGCTCCCCAACCTTTTCATCAGGAACTCCCACGACACTGGCCGCGATGACCGCAGGATGTTCCTGTAGGACACGCTCCACCTCTGCGGCAGCGACCCGGTACCCTTTATGCTTGATGAGATCTACAGAACGATCCCTAAAATATAGCCAGTGGTGCTGGTCGATTTCTACAATATCCTTGGTTCTATACCAGATTTCTCCATCGATTTCTAAGAAACATTTCTCCGTCTCCTCGGGCTTATTCCAGTAAGATCGAACCGCAAAAGGGGAGGTCGCAAGCAATTCCCCGGGCTCTCCAGGAGGAACAGGCTCCAGTGTATCTGGATCCACTAATCGAAACTTACTTCCCGGAGAAATTCTTCCGGCAGCTCCTTCGGGCGGAATCCCATCCCCTGCATAACTTAGAGAGATAGCCCCGCAAAGCTCCGTTGCTCCATACCCCTGGTAAAGGGGGATCCCAAATTTCTTGAACCAGCGATTGGCTACCTCGGTTGGAAGGACATCCCCGCCGGTTCCACAGTACCTCAAAGAGCTTAGATCATAATAGTCTACACGGTCGTGTTCTAAAATCATTCGATACATCGCCGGGACAGCAAACATCCGGGTGACCCGGTAACGTTGAATGTGATCAAACATGGCATCCAGGACCACCCGGGGCATCACTATGAGAGGTTCTCCCGTAATCAGCAAGGGAGTCATCCCATCCATCTGCCCGATGACGTGATAGAGCGGAGCGGAAAGTAAAGAAATCCCTTTCCCAAAAGGAACCACCGCTTCAGCGGCTTTAGCCCACTCATTGATTCGATAGAGAAAAAGACCATCTGAAATAGGAACTCCCTTTGGGAAACCTGTCGTCCCACCCGTATAAAGCATCACCGCCGTATGTTCAGAACTCCCCTGAAATGGAGGAAGAAGGGAGGGTCGGCCCTCTTCCAAGAGCGTGTTGAAAGAAATAAACTCCTTGCTGGATGGAACCCTGCCTGATGGGACTCTTCCGAAACCTCTTCCCATCCATCTCTTCCACCAGGGGAGAAGATCTACCATATTGGTCACAATGACCTTTCTTATGGGAGCTCCTGAAAGGATCTCCATCACATAACTTAAATTGGTATCCATGCAGAAGATCAATTCTGCTCCTACATCATTGGCCATATACCGGATATCGTAAGCGGTGTATACCGGAGCCACCATGACCGGGGTGGCCTCGAGACGTTGGAGGGCTAACCACGAAATAATCGTCTGAGGAAGATTATAAAGGTATAGAATCACTTTTTCTTCCTTCTTTACCCCCAATTCGTATAACGAGGCTGCAAGCCTCAACACCAATTCAAAAACCTGGGAAAAGGTAAACGCCTTTCCGAGAAAGATCATGGCCTTCTGATTCGGATATCTTTTAACAATCTCTTCAAAGGCTTGGAAAGTGGTCTCGGGCGTCGCCATTTTTCTTCTTTATATCCCCATAAAGGTGGCTCTGACTTCTGGATTCTCCCTGAGCTCCTGACCTGTTCCCGTTAAGGTGAGCATCCCATTCTCAATGATATAGCCTCTATCCACTATCGGGAGCAGCGGTCTCGCAAACTGTTCCGTGATGAAAATAGTAATCCCTTCTTCACGGATCTTTTTGATCGCTTCAATCAGACTGTTCTGCATCGCAGGGCTGAGACCAAGGAGAGGTTCATCTAAAAGAAGAAGCTTTGGGTGGGTCATCAACGCCATCCCGATGGAGAGCATCTGCTGTTCTCCCCCACTGCAAAAACCAGCCTTTCTCTGCTTCAATCCCCTTAGAGGGGGGAAGATACTGTAGACAAACTCAAAGCTCTTCTTTATCTCAGAGTCTTTTCTAAGGTAGGTACTGATTCTCAGATTCTCCTCTACGTCGCTGTCCGGAAAGATTGGATGTCTCTCCCGGCTCAGGGCAATCCCTTTTCGAATCCGATGGCTGGGTTTCATGAAAAGAATCTCCTCTCCTTCGTACCAGATCTCTCCCATTAAGGTAATCCGTTCTCCTCCTCTTCTCTCTTCCTTGATTTTCATATCTATGATCAGACCGGAGATGGTATTCATTAAAGTCGTTTTCCCGGCGCTATTGGATCCTAAAGCACTGACGATCTCCCCCTGTTTTACATTTATACTGAGGTCATTGAGGGCCAAGGCATTTTCAAAAAAAACCATCAAATTTTTAATCTCGAGCATGTTGATGATGAATTCAGGTTTTTAATTTTTTATTTTTTCATCCTTCCGTTTCGGTCCCCAGATAGGCTCGCTGGACTTCCTTCTGGCTCATTGCTTCTCTCGGAGGGCCATCCGCAATCTTTCGGCCGAAATTTAATACAATGACCCGATTGGCCACCCTGAAAAGTTCTTTTAGGCGGTGTTCCACCATGATGATGGTCAACCCCTCCCGATTAAACTTCTCGATCAGAGGAAGGGTCGCTGAAACCTCTGACATGGTCATTCCCGAAAAAAGTTCATCCAGAATTAATAGTTCCGGACGAAGAGCCATGCAGCGGGCCAGATCCAGTCTTTTTAAATAACCATGGGGAAGACTCCCGGCCGGTTTATAGGGGACAAACGAATCTCGCTCAAATCCAAAATCATCCAAAAGATCTATGGCCATATCGTCCCTTTCGCCATATTTCCCCCCGCTCAGTTTTCTTACCCTGGGAGAATAGAGAGGAACAATGAGGTTTTTATAGGCTGGAATTTTATGGAAGGCTCTGACCATTTGAAAACTTCGGGCTATCCCTAAACAGGCAATTTGATAGGGAGGGCAATGGGTAATCTCCATATTTCGGTAATAAATCCTGCCCGAAGTCGGTTTCACGAATCCTGTAATCAAATTGATTAAAGTCGTCTTCCCGGAACCATTGGGACCGATCAAACCCAGAAATTCTCCCTGTTTCAGTTCAAAGCTTACCTGGTCTACAGCGATAATCCCACCAAATCGTTTCGTCAAATTTTCAACTTTTAAAATTACCTCATCCGCCATGGGGATCTAAATGCTGACCATCCTTTCAAATTGGTGATACTTTCTCTCAAGGTAATGAAAGATCCCTTCGGGTAAGGTGGCCAGAGCGATAATTAAAATTAAACTATAGAGGGCCATCCTCAGTCCACCCAGGGCCCGGAGGGCTTCAGAAAGAGGGACGAGGATAAAAGTTCCGAGCACCGAGCCAGCAAAATTCCCCGACCCTCCAAGGACCACCCCTGCAAGAGGAAGAATGGTATTGTCCAGGGCAAAGGCAGATCGTCCCACAAACTGGTAATAGTGAGTCATTAAAGCCCCAGCAAAACATCCAACCATTGCCGCAATAAAGATCGTCTGGGCTTTATACCAGTAGATATTAATTCCTCCCGCCATCACCACCCGATCATCCTCCCGAATTCCTCTTAGAACAAATCCATAATCTTCGTGAAGGAGTCTTCGAAATCCAAAAAGACATAAAATGACTGAAACGACCGCAATATAAACGGCCATCCAATGGCTTGGAAAGGGACTGAGGGAGAGGAGTCCATGGGTCCCCCCTAAGATTTCCAATGTTTCGATGAGATGGTCAAACAATAAAGGAAGGATCAAAGTGACCATCGAAAAATAAACCCCCCGTAATCTTAACACGGGAACCAGAAGGAATGTACAGATCAGAGCTCCCCCGAAGGTAGCCAGAGGAATGGTTAAGAAAAGGGGCCATTTAAAGTAGAAATTAAATCCCCCAGCTACATAGGAACCAACTCCAAAAAAAAGGGCCTGTCCTAATGAAATGAGTCCCACTGAGGCTAAAAGGTCCCAGCTGAGAGCTAACAGAGCAAATGTACAGGAGTAAAAGATGACTTTTCCCCAGTAGCCTCCCCCTATGAAAATGGGGGATAAAAGGAGAAAGGAAATGGGTAAAACCCGGGGGAATAGAATATAAAGGAGTTCTCGATAGGAGGAAAGCATGTAAATCGTATCGCTTCTTGCCTTAATTCCTCGATCGATCCTCTCCTTTCGATATTTGATCGCTTCGGCCATCTTTAAACTCTCTCTTCCAACTCTTTATACTTCCCGAAGATTCCGGAAGGCTTGACAGCTAAAATCACCACAATCGCTGCCAGTGTAACTACGGTTTGCCATTGAGCTTTAATGAAGGTGGCGACCACGATCTGTCCAAAACCAAGGATGAGACTCGCCACTAAAATACCCGGAACACTCTCCAACCCTCCCACAATTCCCACGGCTAACGCTGAGATGAGGATATCATATCCAATCTGGGTATCGATGGAGCCCAGGGGGAGGATGACCAGACCCGCGATCACAGCCAGAGCAGAGCCAAAGGATAGACTCAGAGCTGCCGTCCAGTCAGAATCGATTCCCAACGAGATCGCGGTTCGTTCATTTTGGGAAATGGCTCTAAAGGAAAGCCCGATTTTAGTCCGATGGGTAAAAAGGAAAAGAAAAATAATTAATGCAATTCCAATGGCCACTAAAAGGATCCGCTGATAATCGACCCAACTCTTTCCGATCTGAATGCTCCCTTTAATAAACTCAGGAAGCACATAAGTAAATCCAGAGAAACCTAAGTATCGTAATACCTCTATGATCACCACGGCGGTAGCCAGAGTAGCGATTACCTCATTGATGGCTAATCCCCTGAGCCGGAGCATGAGACCCCAGTATAAAAAGAAGCCGAATAGACCAACGATAAAAATCGAAAGAAGGGCTGAGAGGAGATAAGGAATTCCCAACTCGTTCATAAAGACCCAGGTTAAAATCCCTCCAAGGAGATAAAAAGCCCCGTGAGCAAAATTGGCCAGTCCACTGATCCCGAAAGTGAGACTGAAACCGAGGGTCATCAAGACCAAAGTAACACTATTCGTAATCCCGTAAATGATGATTTCCATGATGTTGACAAAACCCGGGAAGAGAAACTCCTCCCCCAACTTTTCAAAGGAGTTGGGGGAGGTGAAGGGGTCAGATCATTTCATCCAAGGGGCTAATTCTATCTTTGCTTCTGCCACCAGTTCAGGAAAAACAGGAACCATCTTTCCT
>CALIBK010000146.1 GCA_938045955.1 uncultured bacterium
GCCAGATAAGGAGCCCACATATCCAAACAGATGGCCTGAAGCGTTCGGGCTCTTCGTTTTCCGAGCCATCGGAAGAACTCCTCGATCGTCTCTTGTTTTCGGTCCACTCCTACCCACAAAAGTTTTCCTCGTTTCGGATCATAGACCAGGGTGAGATAGTGATGCCCCTTCTTGCGAGAAACCTCATCGATGCCGAGGAGGTGCAAGGTCTGGATCTTCCTCAGCTTCAGCCCTTCCTCTACCACTCGTTTCACGACCGAGGCAACCACTTTCCAATCCAATCCAAAGGACTGAGCAACTTCCTTGAAGGACAGTCTTTTTGCCAACAGAGCAACGGCTTGAGCCAGGGCCTGGGTGACCCTTTCCCATCTTCTTGCCCAGGGCACCTTCTCGACTCTCAACCCCCATCGAGGGCAGAATACTCGAAAGGGAGGGTAGAGGATCTAGAAAGGCTTGTCTCGGAGAGAAAGATCTCCCGAGCGTCTTTCCGGACGTCTTCCCCGGGTGAGGTTCGTTTCTCCCCCACAATGGCCACATTTCAAACGATGATTCCTCAAACGATCGACTCGTGCCATCCACCCTTCTTCGGTCTCGAATACCTCGGTCACCCAATGGGCTTTCATTTCCAAGCTTTTTCTGATATAAGTTTCCATACGCATCGGCCTCTGACCCCCTTTCCGTTAACTTCTAAATTTCACAAAAGGAGTTCTATCAGAGTTTCCGATGCGTTTCCACTTTTTACTTACCCTAATTTCTCATGATCACTTTTTGGAGAGGAACCAAAATTTTTAGTAACTTCTTCTTTAAAACCTGCAGTGTTTTGAGTGTCAAAACCGTCATGGAAAGTTACGTAGATATGGTAAAAACGGACCAATAGAGAGCGATTTAAAGTCTCTTTTTTATTGCCTCATAAACCTTCTTTCTATGAATGATCCCGAGTATCCAAACCTCTTCAGCCACGATCTTGAAAACCACACGATAATCGCCGACTCTCAGCTTCCAATATCCACGGAGTGTTTTTCGCAAGGGTTCACCAGAAAGATGAGGGGCTGTCGTTAAGCGTGTCTCAATGGCATTCTTAATGCGGGTTCTTAGGTTCACATCTAAAAGAGGAATATCAACGGATTTAACATCAGGGTGGTATCTCAGCTTGAATGATACTCTTACCAAACCTCATGATGTTTTAATGCCTTTGTCTTTGTAAATGTCCGTTCCCTTTTCTCTGCGAATGTGGATAAGGCTATATCCTCCTCGATCTCCAGCGCCTCTTTGATGAGGTCACGCACCTTTAACGAAAGGGAGACACCGTCCCTGCTTGCCAACTGCTCGATGGTATGATACAAGGGCTTTTCCAGCACGACATTGATTCGAGGGTTTTTCACTGGCATAAGCTTCACCTCCAACTGAAATGTAACACTTTTGATACACCATATCAACTATCAACATTAGCACTTCCCAGAATTAAATACATATAGACATACTTTCATTGCCGTAGTTCAGAAATCAGCTGTAATAGTCAATACTCGATCTGACACCCTCCATTCGTGTTTCATGCCGTCACCTCGTATCCAATCATCTTCTCTCTGACCATAGGGATCGCATCCAGAAAAGTCCTCATCGGCCTCTTCCCATAACAGTATCTCCCCGAATGAGGTCGCTCCCCATTATACACCCTAAGCCATATATCCAGATCCACCTGAAGCTCCTCAATGGATCGGTAAACCTTAGTCCTGTCAGCCTGAGGCTGATCCACCTCTGGCGGAAAGGAAACCCGATAAAACTCATCCAGAACCGTCCTCTGAAGCGGAGACTTCGTATGCTCAATCCCCTCGACCCGAAGATTCCGACTGAGTCGGATCCGCCTCCGGCGGAGAGAATCCTCAAAAGCGGTACCCCATGTTCCTCAAAAAAAGGCAACACCCGATCGTTCAACAAATCCGCCGCAACCAGAGCACTCTTCCGATCATAAAGCCTGGCCATCGCCTACCTTCGAATAGGTATCAATAAAGGTCTGCTGATAAATCCTTCCAACCCCCTTGAGCGTCCCAATATAGAACGTATCCTGAGCCCCAGGATACCCAGGATGTTCCGTCTCAATCTCCTCCTTCGCCCTCTCCAGAGCCCTGAGCTGCTCCATTGTCGGCTGAATTAAGGTCTTGACAAGTCAACTTAACATAACAATAATAGTCGCCAAAATTAAGAAGCTCATTTCATTGATGAAAATTGCAGCTATTCCAAAGTTAAAGGCACACCTGAGTGAATACCTGAATCAATCCAAAGGTGAAAAGGAAGTATTAATTGCCGAGGGACTTGTCCTAAAAGCCTTTCTTGAAGAAAGAAAAGGTGGACGATTCTGAAATGGGCTCAAGAGAGCCCTCAAAACTTGAAGATGGTTTATTTAGGTCAAAACCTCCGTGAAGCTACCCATAAAGAGAAAAGGAGAAATTTTCTCTCGTATCTATCTTTACTTTATTAACGAATTTCCCTCTGGCTTGTTACCTTCCAGTTTGCTTCACCTAAAAAGAGATTTAATCCAAAAGGAGAGCAATGGGAGTATATC
Organism: uncultured bacterium; assembly: GCA_938045955.1. Classification (GTDB taxonomy): domain Bacteria; phylum Desulfobacterota; class BSN033; order BSN033; family UBA1163; genus CALIBK01. The sequence goes on from CALIBK010000146.1 coordinate 2,561, forward strand.
CTCTCCATTGCCTCCAGGAAACTCTCCTCACCCCTCCAGAATGGAAAACTCCCAAGCCTCTTAAGAAGTATCCCGTGTATCTCTGAAACCGAAACCTCACCAAAGAAATCCTCAGGCAGAGCATCCCCATTCCAGAATCTCTGAAGCTCAATCGGCAGGGGCTCCTCTTCATGATGTGGAGAGGCCTCCGATTCCATCTCTGCGGATTTTTCCTTCATCTCCCTTTCCTTAAGCTTCCCTATCAACTCTTTCTGATCCAGACCCCGTAGTTTAAAGATTAAAAAGGGGGCCCTATCAAACTCTTCCCCAAGAAGGTAATAGACCGCTGCAATATGTTTGCAGGGATTTGACCAATCAGGACAGGAACAGGAGGTCTTTAGATCCTTCCCACTTTCGGGGAATAGGGATAGGGAGGCCTTCTTAAATACCTCTTCAATCTCCTGAGGCATCTCCCCTGATAAAAGTTTTGCCAGAAAGATTGCCTCCCGGGAAAGAACATCTACAATCCTTTCCCAATCCTTCGGCCTAAGCATTTTCATCTCAATCTTTACGTCATAGGGTTTCGGTCTTGAGCCCTGAACCCTTGCAATCACCCTTCCCTTCTCTATCTCAATGGAGAGTACCTGCCCACCCCGCGCATAAGAACGGCCTCGCCCTAACCTCTGACCGATATGGAAACCCTCAAGAACAGATATCCAGCGTGCTGCCCACCAGCTCTCACCAAATGTCCCTCTTTTCGACCGGGCCTTTATCCCTCCCTTTGCCTTCCGAGGAACAGATGGCCTATAATAATAATCGTAATACCATCGACCCATCTCAGCCTCCAATCGCTTCTTTCCTTAAGGTGAAAAGATCTCTGAGTTCTTCCGTAGAGAGTTCCGTAAGCCAGGCCTCCCCTGTCCCGACAACCCTCTCCGCAATCTCCTTCTTCCTCTCGATCATCTCGTCAATCCTTTCCTCAAGCGTCCCTGCACAGATGAATTTATGAACCATCACGTTCCTCCTCTGACCTATCCTAAAGGCTCGATCCGTGGCCTGATCTTCCACCGCAGGATTCCACCAGCGATCAAAATGAATCACCTGATTTGCTCTTGTTAGATTAAGACCAGTACCCCCTGCCTTAAGAGAAAGAATAAAAAGAGAGGGACCGTCCTCCTCCGATTGAAAACGCTCGATCATATGATCCCGCTTCTTCTTTTCCACCCCTCCATGAAGAAACAGCACCTCCAAGCCAAAGGTCTCCTCAATATACTTCTTAAGAATCGCCCCCATCTCTGCAAACTGTGAAAAGATCAGAGCACGATCACCCACCTCCACCATCTCCTCTATCATCTCCTTAAGCCTCTCAAGTTTACCAGAGCGGCCAGGTATCTTTGAATTATCCCCCATGAATTGAGCAGGATGATTACATACCTGTTTCAATTTCAGGATCGTTGATAACACCAGACCCTTCCTCTCTATCCCCTCACTTTTATCAATCCTCCCCATCGTGTCACTGACCACTGCCTCATAGAGAGAAGCCTGCTCCCGGGTAAGATTGCAAAAGACCTTCACCTCCATCTTTTCAGGAAGATCAGAGATGATCGCCTTATCGGTCTTAAGCCTCCTTAGGATAAACGGCCCTGTAAGACGCCTCAATCTTTCTTCAGCCTGAGGGTCTCGGGCCGCCTGGATAGGAATAAAGAAATTCCTTCTGAACTCGGTTTGATTCCCAAGCAAGCCTGGATTAAGAAACTCCATGATCGACCAGAGGTCCCCCACATTGTTCTCAACAGGTGTCCCTGTAAGGGCAACACGGTAATCTGCCTTCAGACTCCTTGCCCCCTTCGACTGCTTCGTTTCAGGATTCTTGATATTTTGCGCCTCATCAAGAACAATTCCTCCCCAATCGATCTCCTTAAAGATCTCGAAGTCCCGATTCAGGAGTGCATAACTCGAAATGACAATGGCATTCTCATAGACCCTCCTTTTAAACTCCTCTCCCTTCTTCCTCTCCAGCCCGTGATGGACCATCACAGGAAGTTCGGGTGTAAATCGTAAGGCCTCCTTCTTCCAGTTACTTACAATTGAAGTTGGACATATAAGAAGTACAGGTCGCCGGTTACCCGATTCCCAATCCCGCTGAATAAGACTCAGGGCCTGAATTGTCTTTCCTAACCCCATATCATCCGCAAGACACGCCCCAAATCCCCAATCCCTGAGAAACGAAAGCCAGGAATAACCACGAACCTGATAAGGCCTGAGCACACCCTGAAAACCCTCAGGCTTTGGTAACTCCTCAAATGAGCGGCGACCACACAATTTAGAAATCAGCTCTTCAATCCAACCTTCCGCCCGGATTCCCTCCAGAGAAAGACCTCTCGGAAGGTTTCCAGCCCCAAGGGCCATCCTCACAACCTCCCGTAGGGTTGCCTCTCGAGTTTTCTTCTTCCTCAAGAACTCCAGGATGGCTTGAATCTCCACTGAATTTACCTCCACCCACTGACCCTTCATCCTCACCAGCGGAGTCTTAAGCCTCGCCAGATTCTGGAGCTCCTCATAAGAAAGCTTCTCATCCCCGAGGGAGATCTCCCAATCGAATTGAACCACTTGATCCAGGGAAAGCCCACCGAGACTACTCATCTTCCGTGTCTTCACATTGGCACGAGCATTGAAACGAAGCCTCCTCCCTCTCTGAGTCCACCAGGAGGGAAGTATCACCCCGAATCCCCACCTCTCAAAGATCTTCGCCTTCTCGGTGAGAAACTCATAAGCTCCCCTGACATCAAGCTCATAACCAGAAGGCCCTTGAGCTCTGAGACTTCTCTCTAAATCAGGACAGACCCTCGAGGCCTGACCAAGGGAAGAAAGAAGATACTCCTGAAGATTAAAATCCTTTTTCATAAAAGAAGGATATCTTCCTCCCCATACATCTTCGACCGAAAGGTAAAGACTTGGATCCTGAATCGACTGAAGAAGATAACGAACATACCATTTATCCCTCCCTGTCTTATCTACCTTGCCTTTCCCCTGATCTCCATCAGGCTCTTCAATACGAAAACAAAGACGCACAGGAGCCTTCATGGAAAGGAAAAGAGGCCGTTTCCAATCCTCAACTTGAGCTAAAAATTTCGAAAGCTCCTTCTGATTCCCTCTTAGCTCCGAAGAACTCGATAGTAAGCCCTCCAGCCATTGATCGTGAACCGACTCATACGGAAACCCTCTTTCCCAAAGGAGATTTTCCCTGAAAGATAATCGTATGATAGTATCCACTACCAACGTAATAAAATCTTTAAGAATCGAGATAGAAGAACGATTCGGCTGAAAATCAGCTTGATCACTTAAGGCACGACCGACCCCTGGCATTGCTCTCGCTAACCTTGAAAACTTGATGCTGTCCTCCCCCCAAAATACCGGCTCCCATCGGGCATAAAAACCCTTGGGAGTTTTTACCACCGAAGGAACGAACTGCTCCTTCGCCACAAGGGCCCCTGCAAACTGCAAAACCCTCGTCCAGAAGATCAGATCTTTCCCCAGGATAACTCCAGAACCAAGAACCTTTTTACCCACACAGTGACAAAGTAAGTCTATCGACTCTTCCTCGGAAAGTTTCAGCACTGTTATCCGCCAGGGAGAAAGGACGGTTGGAAGAGAAGAACCCAGCGGCTCACCAACCATCTCACTCGAAACAGAAGGAGTACCATTTACCGAAGGAAGCCATAAAACCATCGTCTTAAAAGATTTCTTGCCCGTCTTGATCTTTAAAACTGTCTCCTTAATAGCGGAAGATAATCTCTCAGAACCTGCATCATAAGGAGAGAATTTTATATCTCTCTTCTTCCTTCTTTTTATTAAAGGCGTATTGACCTCTAAAGGCACTTCTCCCCAGAGGAATAGACTCTTCTCAAAAAATCCCGCATGCAAAACGATCATTCCTGCCTATACCCCCTTCTGAACCAGACGTTCACTCCTTTCAAAACCTAAAGAATTTACCCGTAATCCCGCTCCTATTTATTTCCATTATCACCTCATTTTCTGTCTTTCTGAAGTATCCCTTTTTGCTCAAAAATAACCTCAAGATACTCCCCCTCTCTGTCATACCAAATTTTTATTTCCTTTCCCATATAACACTTCACGAAAAAATCGCTTAATTTAGGTTTAGTAAGTTTATCAAATTACCATTAGATGAGTGGCACGGGAAAAAGGGTATACATATCCGTATGTAGCTGGAACATTCGGGTCTTTTTCTCCCAGAGCACCCAAATCTATGGCATATATTGAAATGGCTCTCTTTTCACATTATACAACCGGCTGCAAACGGATAACTTCTGTCTATGGTTTAATTTCACTCACTCTTCCGTCTCATGGATTTTTTGCCTGACGGTTTCAACTATGGTTTTTGCAAAGCTTAATGCCTCCTTTGCATCCTTTTCTATGTAGGTTTTAAAAGGAATAGCGGGTCTTGCTAATGCATCAGGGTAACGTGTAGGAATGTAATATCTGTCAAGAATTAAACCATACTCAATAAATTTTTCAAACTCTTTATCATACTGGGAACAAATCCTGGCAAGTTCCTGAACCGAATGCTCCCATATCAATCGCTTCCTGTGATAAATTATAAAAGCCTTGAGGGCTATCTGTGCAGTTTGTTCTGCCATAAAACAGGCATCAGAGTAATAGTTTGACTTAAGATTATTTTCAGCGACTTCAAGATTATGCTCCGCCTGCGCAAACCATCTCAAAGCTTCTTCTTTATTTAGCTGCATCTTGCTTTCCTCCAATTTCTGATTCATAAACTACTTTCCCGTCCTTTAACACCTCTTTCATAAAAGGATTCTCACTCTTAACCATATCTTCAAATTCCTCAGGTGTATAGACAAAAACATCAACCTGCCCCAAATCACTATCGAGAAGTTTTGCTACCTCGATCATTCTTTCCAAAAATCTTTTATCAGTTTTTTTAATCACCACAAAATCCATATCACTATATTCATCTATTTCTCCCCGGGCATAAGAGCCGAAAAGTATGATTTTTTCTGGCTCATACTTTTTTAGGCATTCTATCGCTCTTGATAACTTGTCCATTTTTACCACTTCCTAAATAATGTTTCCTGACTTATTTAACTTTTCCGGTTTGCCAATAGTTTTGAAAGGACAGATCTTTCATCTGGAGCCGTAGCAATAAATTCTTGAGAGCCTGGGAGTGTTTTTCCTACTGTGCTGTAAGTTTAAGCAGCTCATAGGTGGAGCTTACCTCCATAAGATATTCAGGGATTCTATATGCCTGGTTTTCTAAAAACCAGAAAATTCTATGTGAAACATCTAATAATTGCTTTGCCATTAAGTCCCATTTTTCGTTGGTATATCTTGTGTAAATTCTGAGATTGAAAGAAAGGCGCTTTTCCTTTTAAATGGGATTTGACCCAAAACCTAATCCGACTGATTCGGATCCGCCTCTGGCGGAAAAGAAAGGAGAAGCGCCTATGAAAGTAGAAATTAATGTACCAGAAGTTTTAAACCTTTTCAAGGAAATTCAAAAGGAATGATGTTACTATTTTGAAATGTTAAGGGTTATTACTATTTTAAAATGTTAATTTTTCTGGTAGCCTCCTATTGAGTTTTAGGCAAGAAAGGGGGTGCCAGAAATGGAGAGATACAAGGTCTTGGTAACGATGAAGGATATCCTGAGATATAAGGTTCTCCAGGAAGTAATAGAAAAGAAGCTCAAGGGGAGAGAAGCCGCAGAAATATTGAAATTAACCCCCATTCACATTTCAAGACTTAAAGCCAGGGTTTTGGGGCAAGGTTTTGAGGGTCTTTTGAGAAAGATCCCGGCCCATCCACCCCATAAGAAGATCCCTGAGGCAGTGACCCAAGAGATCCTTCGACTCCGAAAAGAGCTTTACTATGACTTTAATGTTATGCATTTCAAAGACAAATTAGAGGAAGATCACAAGATCCGCCTTTGTTATGAATCGTTGAGGCAAATCCTGATAAAGGCTGGGGAGCATCAGCCAAGGAAGAAAAGGAAAGTCTATCGACAGCGGCGTAGAATGCCCAGGGGCGGCATGCTGGTCCAGATGGATTCCTCTCAGCATCCGTGGCTCCCCAATATCCCTGAAAAATGGTGGCTCATCGCCATGATTGATGATGCGACCAATGAGGTCCCCTATGCCAGATTCTTTCCTAAAGACACGGTATTCGCCAATATGCACGTCCTCAGGCGCTTTATTGAGATGAAAGGCCTGTTTATGAGCCTTTATGCGGATAAGGCCAGCCATTTTAAGACCACCCGGCATGGGGGGTTACATGTAGAGGTGGGGCCAGAACAGGCTGAGACCCAGTCCGACAGAGTCGGATCCGCCTCTGGCGGAGAGGTCACCTTTAGATTATTCCAGGATCGCCTTATTAAAGAAATGCGTCTAGCCGGTATCGAGGATTATGAAGTGGCTAATCAATTTCTGATCGAGAAGTTTCTGCCTTACTATAATTCTAAGTGGACTCACAAAGCTGAAAGCGCCTATATGCCACTGCCTAAAGAAAAGAATCTGGATCTGGTCTTTTGTATTAGGGAGCCGAGAACGGTTAACCAGGATAATACCATTGCCTTCCGCGGTCAGATCATCCAGATACCCCGCTCAACCCTAAAACCCTCCTTTGCCAGGGCAAAGGTTGAGGTCTGCTTGTTAGAGGATCATCGAATTTTTGTATTGTATAAAGATAAACTCATTGCAGAGTCAATCCTCTCTAAGGGCAATAAAGCCGTTAAGAGGGAAAAGAAAATTGAAAAATTATTAAATCAAAGAGAGTACATTCAAGAAAGGAAAGTCCCACAAAGAATCATTTGGATTCCGCCAGTCAATCATCCCTGGAGAAAATTTGTTTATGGGAAAAGACGCCAACAGTTGGCTTCGGTTTCTTAACATTTTAGCTTAGTAAAAAATTAACATCTTGACTTAGTAATAACAGTAAAAAAGGTAATGTCAACTTTTTTGTGTAAAATTTTTTTGAGCTAACTTCTGAAAGAATGGAAGATTATGGCGCACTT
>CALIBK010000147.1 GCA_938045955.1 uncultured bacterium
CTTCATGATTTCCCTTAAACGATTATCTTTTACCTAAATTGAGCGATTTTTCGTCATTCATTGAATCAAATATACTGGATTCCTGCTTCCGCAGGAATGACGACTGCCACCCGATGAATGAAAACGTCATTCCCGTGAAAATGGGAATCCAGAGTGGTTATCTTTAAATAATATCAAGAATCGCTCAATTTAGGTTACAATAATTTGTGAGTTATTGAACAGGCTCATTAATTCATGGGAGGAACGAGAAGGATAGATTACCATTTGAGAGAATGGAGGATGAAATGGTAAGCAAACAGTATCTTATCGATGAAATCACATTCAAGGATACCTGGAGGATGTTCCATATTATGGCAGAGTTTGTGGAAGGGTTCGAGGCCCTGGCTGAATATCATCCTTCAGTAAGTATCTTCGGATCGTCCCGGGTGAAGGAAGGGGACGAAATATACGAAAAGGCAGAACGGATCGGGCAGCTTCTTGCAGAAAATGGTTTTGGTGTGATCACCGGAGGAGGGCCAGGAGTGATGGAAGCCGCCAATAAGGGTGCCGCGATGGTCGGCGGAAGATCGATTGGACTGAATATCGAACTTCCCTTAGAGCAGACTCCTAATCCCTATACGAACATTAAACTTTCTTTTCATTATTTCTTTGTTCGAAAAGTGATGTTCATCAAGTATGCGGTAGCCTATATTATTCTTCCAGGAGGCTTTGGGACGCTCGATGAGCTCTTTGAAGCAATTACCTTAATTCAAACCCACAAGATCAAACCCTTTCCAGTCATTCTTGTAGGTTCAGAATACTGGAAGGGTCTTCTCGATTGGATCAAGGACGTCGTTTTAAAAGAAGGAAAAATCTCTTTCCAGGACCTTGAGATTTTTCAATTGATCGATGAGCCGGAAGAAATTGTGAAAACGATCAAAAGAACAGTGATTGTTTAAATTTTTTAAATCGATGAGCTTCAATCCTTGAGATGATGGACATCATCAACGACATGATAGGTAAGGAGCGTGGTCAATTCAATCAATTTACGTTCCTCTTCTTCAGGGAGGTAACCCAAAGACTCACTCCGACAGATGGCTTCCCAGCGTCGAAGAGTCTTTCGGATCGAATGCTGATTGGATCCGGAGATCCAGAGACTGACCCGATCGCTTAGGATTCTTGCATATCTTCGAATGAGTTTCCAAGCTGGAAGAAGTCTCCGAGGGTGATCCTTGGATGGAGTAAAAAGTTCATTCATATCTTTCAGGTACTCCTGAAGTTCCTGGTCCAACATCTCGCCATCCAGTCCATACCATTGAGAAACCGTGTCTTCGATAGTGGTATATTCGCCTTCTCTCTTCCTTTTTAAATTGATGGGTTCCTTACCCGCGATCTCTTTCATCACCTGATCTACATAGTTAAGCTTTTCTAAGGCATTGGGCCAGGTTCGATACTTCTCTTTCCAATTTGAGCGGGGAGCAAGCCAGATAGCGAAAGTCTCTGCCCAGTCCTCATCAGGATGCTTCTGGGCATAATGGGGATCTCCTAAATAATGAAGATGTCGGACATAACTTTTTGACCAAGGGTTGACTCGATAGAGATACCCCTCTCGATACTTTTTATTGAAATTTCCGAAGGTGGATTCCCAGTCCTTACGCTGCCAGAGCTTGTAGGCATAATTGATCGCATGCCCGACCTCATGGCGGAGAGTTTTAATAATTTCCTCGTCTTTTAATACTTCTCCTTCCAATTCTCTTAATTCGTTTTTTGCGTAGTAAAAAGGAATACTGATGGAGATGGTTTTATTGACACATCCCCATTCATTCCCAAAATAAAAGTCCGGCCAAAGGAGGATGCGATAATTTCTTAATTCTTTTCTTAGCCGCTTCAGAAGCGGACCAAGGCTCTCTTCCACATCTAAGTCCAAATCACATATTCGAGTCGTTAGAAATTTTTGATACTGTATTTCATCCATGGGAGGACCCTCGTTTATTAAAAAGGGAATCGGTCAAATAATATAATATGTCTCTCTTCCCGGGTCAAAATAAAATTTTCACAATTAATTCTCCAACAATATCTTATAGTTATCAATTGGTATTCGGTCTCCACTATTTTATCTCATCAAAACAATCCAAAAGATTTAAATGTTTAAGTTTTCTAAATAGTTGGACATTTGCTCAAGATTTATTGGTTGATCTGTGAAAATAGAAAATTTTAATGTTATTAATAATAAAGCCTTAATCGAGCGTTTTTTCATCACTAATTGAATCAAAGAAACTGGATTCCTCCTTCCGCAGGAATGACGACTACCACTCGATGAATGAAAATGTCATTTCTGTGAAAAAGGAAATCCAAAGATAAAGAGTCTTTTCTTTAAGGTGGAGGAAGATATGGATGTTTATATTTCTGGCGTCGGATTAACAAAATTCGGAAAATCAAAAGAATCCCTTGAAAGGATAATGGCCGAAGCTGCAGGGTTAGCCCTGAAGGAGGCCCAGCTGGAGAAAGTGGATGCCATTTTTATTGGTGTCATGAATGTGGAGGAATTTGTAGGGAATTCTAACTTTGCTACTCTTCTTGCAGATACTATGGGCTTGACAGGAATTCCGTCTACTCGTGTGGAAACGGCCTCTTCCACGGGAGCAGGGGCTTTTGAAACTGGCTTCTACGCTGTGGCCTCTGGTCATATGAAGAACGTTCTTGTTCTTGCGGGCGAGAAAATGACCCACCTCCCTACCTCCAAAACAACACGGATTCTTTCAGAGGTCATCGATCGGACCGAGCGAAGATACGGGGCAACCATGCCTGCCTTTGCAGCCATGATTGCGCAACGATACGCCCAGGAATATAAACTTTCCAGTTCTAAACTTGAAGAGATTTTAGCCCAGGTAGCTATGAAGAATCACTATAACGGTTCTCTCAATCCCTATGCCCAGTTCAGAAAACCCATTACCAGAGAGGATTATTTAGGAAGTCAGATCATCTCCTATCCCCTCCGCCTTTATGATTGTGCACCCATCACGGATGGAGCCGCAGCCCTCCTTCTCACCTCAGAGCCCACTTCGATTAAAGTGACGGGAATTGGACATGCAACCGATACCCTTGCCGTGAGCCATCGAGCTTCTCTCACCTCCTTTAATTCTACCAAAGAAGCTGCTAAGAAGGCTTACCGAATGGCTCAACTCAATCCTTCTGAGATTCATTTTGCAGAAGTTCATGATGCCTTTACTCCTTTTGAAATCATCGGGACAGAGGACTTAGGATTTTTTGCCCCGGGAGAGGGGTGGAAGGCTCTCGAAGAAAAAGTTACCCATCTTCAAGGAAGACTCCCCATCAATCCTTCGGGGGGGCTTAAATCAAGGGGTCATCCTGTCGGGGCTTCTGGACTGGCTCAACTGGTTGAGATTGTCTTTCAATTAAGAGGAGAGGCGGGAGAAGGAAGGCAGCTTGAGAAAGCGGAGGTTGGATTGGCTCAAAGCATTGGAGGACTGGGGAATAATAACTTCGTCATCATTCTTGAACGAAGTGACCGAAAGAGGCGCTATGTGGAAGGGTGGAGACCCGCGTATCAACCGGAGATCAAAACGGGTCTAAGAACCAACCTCCCTCAACCTTCCGAAGGTGTTGGAACTCTCGAAACCTTTACCATTCTTCACCATCCTCCCGAAGGATTTCTCTCTCCTATCGCCCTTGGATTTATTACCCTCCAAGAAGGGATAAGGATCATGGCCTGTAATCCAGAATATAAAAATCCTAAATCCTTAAAAATTGGGAAAAAGGTTCTTTTCAACACCCGCGAGGGTCTTTACGTCTTCCGAAAAATTACTCTTTGGGATCGATTAAAGTTCTGGATAAAAGGGGAGCTCAAATCTCCTCGACAGAGGTGAACGGTTCTTTGGAAGATGTTCTGCCTTCTCACAATTTGGATAAGCCCATGATCTCTTCGAGTTGTGTGAGATCAAAAGGTTTAACGAGATAGCCTGAAACTCCAGCTTTAAAGGCCTTCTGTCTCAAGTGTTCATCGCTTTTTACGGTCATTAAAACCGAAATAAGTTTAGGGTTTCGATTCATCCACGCTTCCAACAATTCCAGAGCCTCCCCATCAGGAAGAGGTTCTCCACATATCACCATATCAAATGTATATTCATTATAAAGGGATTCAGCTTCCTTCTTAGAATTGGCTATTACCACCTTACACTTCATTTGATTTTCAATAAAGAAAGAGAGGGACTGACTAATCTTTTTATCTTTTTCTATGAGAAGCACTATCACGAGGATAATCGATTCGCAGGTTTTAAGATAGTAAAGCAAAGGTAATGCCAAGCTTTCCTTCACAAGAGAGTTTAAAATCATGAATTCAAATTTTTATTTAACTTCAATAAATTAATCTTTAAAAACCAGAGGATTTTATAGAAAGGAGTGATAAAGGAAAAATAAAAAACTATAAGAAGAAAAGGTGAGAGAAAAGGTCAATTATTAAATAATTCAACGAAATGATAGAAGATTTTTTAAAATTGTCCGATTTCAAATATTCTGTTTGTAAACGAACATCTAAGGTGTGTTTTGTCCTTTTATTTTATACTTTTCCATTCGATAGAGAAGGGCAGATCGGGAGATGCCAAGAAGTTTTGCAGCTTGCATCTTATTTCCTTTTTTCATCCTTAATGCTTCAAGGATATAGCTCTTTTCAACCTCTTCAAGAACAATCCCCTGAGGAGGAATAATGGGTTTAGTTTCTATCTTTACTTCCCGCTCTTTTAGAAAAGAGAGATGTTTCGGTTCGATAGTATCCCCTTTCTCAATGAGGATGATTCTTTCTACCGTATTTCTGAGTTCTCGAACATTTCCTGGCCATGGATAGGAGAGGAGAATCCTCTCCGCTTCTGGAGAGAGATGAATAAAATTTTTCTTAAACTGTTCATTAAAGGAATTCATATAGAATTTAAAAAGAGGAACAATGTCTTCTTTTCGCTCTCTTAAGGGGGGGATGGTCAGTTTGATGACATTCAATCTGAAATAAAGGTCATCTCGAAAATTTCCCTTTTTGACTTCAGCTTCCAGGTCTTTGTTAGTAGCCGCAATGATTCGAACATCGGCTTTTCGTTTCTCAATCCCTCCCACCCTGAAATATTCTTTTCCCTCAAGGACTCGAAGAACCTTAACCTGAGCCGCCGGAGAAAGTTCCCCCACTTCATCCAGAAAAAGGGTTCCCTTTTCTGCGGCTTCTACTTTTCCTATCTTGCCTTTTTCGAGGGCTCCCGTAAAGGCCCCTTTCTCATACCCAAAGAGCTCACTTTCAAAAAGATCCTTAGGAATGGCCCCACAATTAATAGGAATGAAAGGAAACGAGGAGCGGGGGCTCAGAAAATGGATATATTCAGCGAGAAGCTCCTTTCCTGTCCCTGTCTCCCCTTCGATCAAAATGGTCGTTTCAGATCCTTGAGCAACCTTCTGGGCCAATCCCAAAATCTCCTTCATCTTGGGGCTCACCCCGATAATCTCCCAGGTCCGGAAACGATCCTGATACTGGGATCGGAGCCATTCCACCTCTTTCTTTAAACGAATTCGTTCCAATCCTTTCCGGATCAGGTCCTCCAATTGGTCGAGATCAAAGGGCTTCACCAAAAAATCGAAGGCCCCCAGTTTCATGGAGTTGACCGCCATCTCAATGGAGCCCTGAGCAGTCATGATAATGACAGGAATTTCGGGGGATCTCTCTTTTATTTTGCGAAGGACTTCATCTCCATTCATTCCCGGAAGCCAGTGGTCCAGTAATATCAGATCAGGGCGCTCGATTTGAAATCGTTCCAATCCTTCCTCCCCGGTCACGGCGGTCAGGACCTCGTAACCAGAATTCTTTAAAGCAATCTCGAGGGAGTCTCGAAGAATGGGTTCGTCATCTATGATTAAGATTTTAAATTTCATCGTTTTCTCTCATGGGAAGATAAATCGTGAAGGTAGAACCCACTCCTTCCTGACTCTGGACGTCAATCGTCCCTCCGTGGGTCTCAATGATCTTGAGAGTGATGGAAAGCCCCAGACCCGTTCCTTCCGATTTTGTAGTAAAGAAGGGATCAAAAATTCTCTTCAGATGAGAAGGTGAAATACCAACCCCGGTATCCTTCACCTCCACTCCTATTTTTTCGCCTTTCCTAAATGTCCGTATGGTAAGCGTGCCTCCTTTCTCCATGGCCTGGATTGCATTAAGGATCAGATTGAGGAGAGCCTGCTGGATCTGGTGGATGTCAATCCACACATTTGGAAGCCCTTCTTCTCTCAAGAATTCTAAAGTAATGTTTGCCTTCTTAAGTTTTGTCTGTAAAATATTGAGGGTATCTTCGACCAACGGATTGATCTGAACTTCTCTAAATTCTGCAACCTTCGGTTTGGCAAAATGAAGCATATTTTCAACAATCTTCTGAATCTTCTCGATCCCTTCTTCTGTACTTTCCAGAAGCCTCCTCTCTGTTTCGGAAAGATCCTTCTTCCTCAAAAGGATTTGAGTGTTGATCTTTATCCCAGCCAGAGGATTTCTAAGTTCATGGGCGACCCCCGCGGTGAGTTCCCCAAGGGAGGTTAATCGTTCCGTCAGGAGCAACCGCTCTTCAGCCCTCTTCATCTGGGTTATATCCTTACAGATTCGGGTCACGCCGATGATCCTTCCCTCTGCATCCAAAAGGGGAGAAAGGGTCATGCTGATGATGATCTCCCGACCCTCCTTGGTCTGTCTCCGTACCTCCACATTAGGAACCACCTCTCCTTTGAGAACCCTGGCTATCAGTTCTTTCATCAATCTCTCTTCCTCTTCTTTTAATATTTTATCCTTGGGATAGAGAAATTCGGAGACTTTTTGACCAAGAACCTCCCCTTTTTTGTATCCATAGATTCGTTCGGCACCCTCATTCCAGTAGATCACCCTTCCCTCAAGATCCACCACTGAAATCGCATCTCCAGCCTTATCCACAATGGATTCCAAAAAATTCTTTGTCTCGATCAACTCCTTCTGAAGTCGGACTTTCTCGACCATTAAATGGAGACCTTGAATGGCTCGATTGACAACGAAAGGAAAAGCCTTTGCACACTCAGGGGATCGAATGATGTAATCAAAAACTCCCTCTTTCATCGCCTCTAAGGCGGCCATAGAATCCCCTTGAACGGTTACAAAGACCGTTGGGATCCCGACCCCTAACCTGTTGAACCTTCGAAGCCACTCAAGCCCATCTCCATCGGAAAGAGTTTGGTCTAAGAGGAGTAAATCATAGTGGTCTTCCTGGAGCTTTTTAAAGCATTCCTCTCCGGAAGAGACGACCTCGATTTGATATTCATCGCCCAGACCCCCGAGGGAGTCTTTGATCATTCCAATGAAATTCAGATCCTGTTCAGCTATTAAAATCCGAGTGACCTGACTCATCCCGAACTTTCCTTATTATTCAAAATACCCTATTTTGGGCTCATTGACAACCCTGAGGGAACCTATTTATGATAATTTACATGATTCTTCTCTTGGTGCTCTCCATTCTCTCCTTCCCCCTCCTGAGTTACAGTAGAGATCTTCAGGAACACCCTTCTCAGGTCTGGAAAGTCGGTGATCGTCGATGGACCGCAGAAGAAGAAATCCAATTTGCCCGATGGGTGGAGGAGAATATGGATGAGGATTTCTTCCTTCGGCATGGAATCCCTGTGGATTGTGCAGACGTCCCCTATGCAGTTCGCTGGATCTATGCTCGAATCGCTCACTTACCGGCTGCCGCAACGACCAAGAATCACCAGCTCATCGGGCACTGGTCTACTCACTGGGGCCATCTCCCTACCCATCCCGAATGGCATAAGGATCAACGCTTCCGGAAAGCCCTTCTTCATATGCTGACCGAAACGACCACCCGTACCCTTCCGATGGATACCTATCCTATTCGAATTGATCGTGAATCGGTGATCCCCGGCACGATCTTCTTTATTACAGAATCCCACTCCGGAGTGATTGGCCACGTGGTCCTGGATGGCAGCACCCTTCATCCCCTCCAGACCTGGGAGGCCACCACCCCAGCGAAGCTTCAAAAATTAAGTCTGAGAGATTTTCTCACCCCAAGACCTGAATCGACCATTTATTCAGGAATTGTGAAGTTCCGCTGGCCGGTATGGAACGGTGAGAAATGGTCCTACCTCCCGGTTACCCAACATCCCTTCTATTCTTTAGAGCAATATTCGAAGGAATTTACAGAAGGCTATTCAGACTTTGTTGAGGCAGTTGCTAAAAGGATTGATTCTACAATCTATGACCCCTGGACCAAGGTAGAGAAACTGATCGAAACCCTCTCGGCTTACCTGGAAACAAGAATTCCTATCGTCCTTGAAGGCTATAAACGTTGCCAAAAGGGAAGATGCCCGGAAGGTTCTCCCCTCTGGGAAGTCTACAGTACCCCTGGCCGTGATGGAAGGATCACCCTTCTGATGGATCATCTCCATCACCTCATCGAATCAAACTCTCTTGACCCGAAAGTCATTCAGGAGAAGATGGAAAACATTCTTTTTCCTATAGGAAATCATCTGGTCGTTAGCTTTTATTTCCTCTATCAAAACTATCCATGGCTCTCCCCTCATCCAGGGGATTCCATTGAGGCCAGGTGGGGGCTTAAGAAATGTGAGATGATCGCAAAACAGATTCGCTCTGCAGAACGCTCCATTTCCTTCATTGAAAGAACCTATCGAAAGAGAGATCCAAGATATGCTGATTTTGCTATTCAACAACAGCAGGAGATTCTTCGAAGATTAAAAGAAGAGTGGAAGAAGGCTCAATGCACCACCCCTGAGCCCTCTCAAAGGAAAGAGACTAAAGAAAAAAAGAAACCTTAAACCAAACACTCTAATTCTTTTTCTCTTTTTGAATGAGCTCTTTGATCGTTTTGAGCAATTCCTCTGCCTCGAAGGGTTTTGAGAAAAAGGCATTTGCTCCCACTCTCTTCCCAACCTCCTCGATCTCCTGAGGGGTTCTCCCAGAGAGAAGGATGATCGGAATCTCTTGGTACTGGGGATCTGACTTTAACATCTGGCATACCTTATAGCCATCTATTCGAGGAAGCATGATATCCAAAATGATGAGCTCAGGCCTTTCTTGATAGGCCTTTTGGACTCCCTCCTCCCCATCTCCGGCAGTAGAGACTTCATAGCCAAAGGCTTCTAATCGCATCTTCAACATATTGGAGATGAGAGGCTGATCTTCCACGATAAGGATTTTCCTTTTGGGTTTAGGTGATGATCCTGGATAAAAAGAATCGGTAGAAAAATGTTGTTTTGCTGTTCGAATGATCTCTTCCCAGGACTCCCGGGAGAGCTCCTCGATCGACTGAATGAGGGAATCCACACTCTTCTTCCCATTGGAGAGCAAATCCTTCTGTTTTTCATTCAATTTTCCAGGAATTTCATCCAAGACCAGAGAAAGGCTCTCTTTAATGATCGCCAGGGGAGTCCGAATGATATGGGAGATCATTCCTAAAAGCTCGTAGGTAAGAAATTCCAGTTCATATCCCCGAAGGTCTTCCCCTCCTCTAAATCCATTCTCGTTAGAGAAAAATTCTCTCCCTCTGGCTCTCTGTTCCTCTTCTTTTCTCAGGAGTTCTTCTTTGATCGATCTCAATTCTTCCTCCTTCTCAAGGAGTCTCTCTTTTAATCTTTCCAGTTCCTCTTCCTGGGTGGAAGGCGATAAATTTAAGATCTGGAGAAACTGGGAGGAAGTGAGTCTCTCTCCGATCAATCTATTTAACTGGTCTGCAGACTTCATGGCATGCCTCAACAGGGCGAAGCAATTATCACAATTCGATCCAACCAATTGATCGAGGATAATGCTTGCCCCCTCCCGGATGATCATGATTTCATTTCTGAGGTCGTGCCTTAAGGAAGAAAAATAAGCCTCTATCTTTTCATCTTCTCTCATTTAAAGAACCTCCCTTTGGAATCCGGGCCAAAAGCTTCTGGCATGCCCCTAAAAGAAACTCCACGGTGAGTTCTTCACAAAACTCCACCTTCTCCTCCTTGGGTTTCATTTCCAGGATCTGTACCGCATTTCTCAGAATTCGATAGGCCTCCCTTGTTCTTCCCTTACGAAGGTAGAGTGTGCCAAGGTGAAAATGAGCCATCACCGCTTGGGGACGAAGATAAAGGACCCTTTTAAATTGAACTTCGGCTTCCTCGAAACGATTAGAGTTCAACCATAGGGTCCCTAAAAGATAGTGAGCCTCAACGGCCAAGGGATCTTCTGCAACCCATCTGCATAAAAGATCGGAAGCCTCCTGATACTTTCCTTCATTGGCTAATTGAGTGGCCATAGAGAGGGCGGAACGAAGAACAGGAAGGGGTGATCGTTCCCTTGCTTCGATTAACTCCTTTCTTCCAAAGCAAGGGGGTTGGATGATCCCAGCGGAAACCCTTTTTCGATAGACAAAGGTCTGAGGAAAGAGGATCGTTTCAAACTGGTGATCCATTTGCCAGAGGATTTCGGCATGACCGAGGAAGAGATACCCGCCAGGGAGAAGACAATGATAAAATCCTTCGAGAATCCTCCTCGTACTTCGCTCATCGAGATAAATCAGAACATTACGACAGAAGAGAAGATCAAGGGCTTGCATCCTTTCGTTTGTGAAAGGATCTCTTGAGAGATTATGGTCCATAAATTGAACCATCTCTTTTATCTCTGGAATGAGTCGATGGTTGGATCCTTCACGTTTGAAATACTTATTTAAATAGGTCTGAGGTAAATGGGCCAGATGGCTCTTTGGATAAACTCCCCTTTTTGCCACAGCCAATCCGTTTCGATTGATATCTGTCCCTAAAATAGAAATATCCCAATCGGAAGGAGAGGGCAAAACCTCCATGAGAGCGATAGCAAGGCTATAGGCCTCGTCTCCTGTGGCGCAGCCAGCAGACCAACATCGAATTCCCCTTTCACCGGTCTTTTCTTTCCTTTTAATGATCTCGGGCAGAACAGTCTCGATCAGGAGATCAAAATGGGCCTTATTCCTGAAAAAATGGGTATCCATTACCGTAAGGAGATCGATCAGTTCTCTGAGCTCACCATCTCCCTCTGGATGATATTTAATAAAATGATAATAGTCTTGGTAGGATTGGAACCCCTTTTCCTGGATTCGCTTTGTGAAAGCGAGGAGAATAAATGGATGTTGTTTCTGATCCAATCGAATCCCGCAGGTCTCTAAGAATAGGTTTTCAAAGAGGCGAACCTCTTCCTGAGATAAGGGTAATGATGGATTCATCTTCCCTCCCTCTAAGTGGAGCGATCCTCCTTATCGGCAAAAACCTTTTCTAAATTCAGTAAGGGAATCATTCGACCTTCGATCTGTGCAATTTCAGAAATCAGGTCACTCCCTGCTTGGTTGGAAACGATCTCCGGGAGCGGAAAAATCCCCTCTCTGGAGAGAGAGATGATCTCTCTCAATTCCTCTACGAGAAATCCAAGGATCTTTCCCTGAACTCGACAAATGATCACCTTTCTTTCGGGAACTTCGGATTCCTTTAAATGAAGTCTCTTTCTTAAGTTTACGAGGGCAATGAGATGGCCTCTGAGATAAGTTACCCCTTCGATAAACTCCGGAGTCTGAGAAAGGGATTTAACCTCATTCACCTTTATGACCTCACGGACATAGGAGAGATCCATCCCATACTCCTCTCTCGCAACTCGAAAGATCAACACTTTCCTTTCCTCTTTTTTGAAAAGAGGTCCTTTGACTTCAGGATAATCTTTATCTTTCCTTCGAATCATCATGAACGAACCAGGCAGAGGAGCTCTTCTGCAATTCTTTCAGGGGGAAGAATTCGATCCACTGCCCCTGTTTCAATGGCGGCATGGGGCATTCCGAATACAACACAACTCTTCTCTTCCTGAGCAATCGTCCTCCCCCGAAACTGTTTGATCATCTTTATTCCTATGGCCCCGTCCTTCCCCATTCCGGTCAGGATCACCCCGATACTCCCTTTTCCATAGACTTTGGCTACTGATTCGAGCAATATATCCCCTGAAGGACGATGTCCATTCGTGGGAGGCTCATCGGAGAGACTTATCCTCCCTCCCTCTACCACCCTCATTTGAAAATGGTCAGGGGCAATATAGGCGACCCCTGGGCGGATGGTCTCCTGATCCTCTCCAATTTTGACCTTGATCTTACATTCCTTATTAAGCCAATCTACCATCCCGGGAAGGAAGCCGCTGGCAATATGCTGTACAATCACAATCCCACAGGGAAAATTTTCAGGGAGGGATTTAAGAATTTTTATTAAAGCCTGGGGACCTCCGGTCGAGGCCACCATTGCCACAATTCGGTGGATGCATCCACCTTTGGGTTTTTTAAATTCAGTTCCCGCTTTTTCCTCTCGAAATCCAAGAAACTCTCGATCCAAAGGCTTGACCCGGGTCAAGTTTTTGATCTTCTCTATCAGTTCTTCGCCCGACTTCCGTTCCCCTTTTGAAATTAGATCGCTTTTATCCATCACATCCAGGGCTCCGAAAGAAATCGCCCGAAATACCTTCTCCATCCCGGTCTTAAAGACCGAAGAGGAGACGATAAGAATTGGAGTGGGATGGAAAGCCATGACCTGTCGGGTCACCTCTAACCCGTCGATGACAGGCAAATCCATATCTAAAGTAATAATATCGGGTTTAAGATGGGGAAGGAGGTCTAACGCCTCTTTCCCATCCAATGCGACTCCTACAACCAGAATCTGTGGGTCATTATTCAGAAGGGTTGTGAGGATCTTACACATCAGAGGCGAATCTTCTACTACGAAAACACGAATGATCTTTTGTTCGAGAGGGCTCATCTTATCCTAATAGTCGATCGATCGTCTCGAGAAAATGGGTCTGATCAAAGGCCCCTTTTACCAAATAAGCCGAAGCTCCTACCTCCATCCCCCTCCTTCTATCCTCTTCTCGTTGAAAGGAGGTTAACATCACAAAAGGAATATCCTTATAGGCCTCGTTCTTTCTCAATGTCTGGCAGAGTTCAAATCCATCCATTCTCGGCATCTCGATATCACTGAGAATCAAGTCGTAGGAGTTTCGGCTGACCTGATTCAAAGCATCTAAGCCATCCACAGCGGTATCGACGAGGTATCCATGATTTTCAAGGATGTTCCTTTCCAGTTCCCGGGTAGAAAAGGTATCCTCAACCACCAGAATCCTTGCTCTCTTCTGTTCCGGGCGAAGAGTGGACCCCTCTGCTTCCATAGAGTCCACGAGATAAGATCGAAAGGTCAGAAAATCCTCCACATCCAGGACTAACACCACCTCTCCGTCCATTCTCACCACCGCCCCGCTTACAAATTTTATCTTCCCCAAATGTTTTCCCAGGCTCTTGAGAAAAACCTCTTCATCTCCCAGAACCTCCTCCACGATCAGCCCCACTTCTCTTCTAAAATTGCTCACGATGACGACCCAAAACATTTCCTCTTTCATTTTGGATTCCTCACAAATCCACTTCATTCCCAAAACTCTCTTTAGATCTATTAGGGGAACGAGTCGGTCTTCGATGGAAATTGACATCCTTCCGTTAATGGTAGAAATTGTCTCTCGGGTAGTCCGGAGCACAGTGATGACAGAAGGGATAGGGAGGAAGAAATGACTTCCTCCGACCCTGACGAGAAGGGCTCGAAGAATAGCTATCGAGAGAGGTAAAGAAAGGGTGAATCGAGTTCCTCGACCTTTCTGGGTCTCTAAGGAGACACGACCGCTCAATCGAGTAATCTCCTGCATAACAATATCTAGACCCATTCCCCTCCCAGAGAGTTCGGTAACGAGCGGACTGGAGGAGTAACCTGGGAGGAAAACGAGGTCCAGTATCTCTTTCTCGGTCATCCTCAAAAGTTCTTCTTCCCTCAAAAGCCCTTTCCTCAAAACATTCTTCTTGACCTCTTCTAAATCGATTCCCTTCCCATCATCTTCGATGGAGAGGACCACCCGATCCCCCTCATTGGTGGCCGAAATCTTGATGGTCCCCTGCCTCGGTTTTCCTATGGATTCTCTATTCTGGGGGTCCTCAATCCCATGATCGATGGCATTCCGTAAAAGATGGATCAGAGAGCTCTTGATCCTTTCAATGACCTTTTTATCTAATTCAGTCTCCTCGCCCGAAATGAGGAGTCGGATCTCCTTACCCTGTTGGGAGGCAATGTCTCGGACCATTCGGGGAAAACCCTCAAAAATGGTAGACAGAGGAATCATTTTCAGTTCCCTTGCCCTGGTTTGTAATTGATCGATAATGGGATCGAGATGAAAAACCTCATGGGAAATTTGATCGTACAATCCCTTGGACTCCTCTCTCAGTCTCTCCAAAATAGCCTCCCATTGGCTCAATAATTTAACCCTCTCCTTTATTGGAAGAGGGTCATTTTCTTGCATCGATTCTTTAAGATTTGAGACACACCTCTGAATCTCTTTGATCCCTCTTAAAATTCTCTTTACCTGAGAAAGTCGTCCCCGGGAGTTCATCCTCTGGATGAGGACCTCTCCAATTAAATAAAGGAGCTTATCTATCCTGCTTAAAGAGACTTTTAAATATCCATCGTCTGGATTCGAAGAGGAGGAACGAAACCCTGAAGAGGGAGGGATGGGTTGAGTGGGGTTCCTTTCTTTTGTTTCCCCTTTTCTCATCGAAAGGCAAGAGTCCAACTCCTTCTTCACTTCTCCTACCTCTGGCCCGGGGCTTTCACCGAGGAGGATCTGTTCTAAAAGGAATCGGAGGGTATCAATCCCTTTCAGCATTCGTTCCATGGAATAGGAGTCGAAGATAATCCTTTCAGACAAAATGGCCTCAAAGATGTCCTCCATTCGATGAGCCAAATCTTGGATTTCTTTAAAACCAAAGACTCGAGCTGCCCCTTTGAGGGTGTGGACCTCACGGGTGAGCCTCCTTAGAAGTTCCTTATCCCCCGGATTTTTCTCTAATTCGATCAGCCCGTTTTCGAGTTTTGTAAGATGTTCTTCAGTCTCGATCTTGAAGATGGTCATGAGATCTTTCAACTCTGTCATATCTTTGATCTCTTAGGATACCCCCCTTTCTGCTGAGGGACTCTCCGAAATGGCTTTTTTCAACTCCTCGGATAACTGATTGAGTTGAAAGGCAGACTCTGCCATTTGGCGAGTCGATGAGACAAATTGCTTGGTCACGGAATCGATCTCCCTCATTGCCTGAACGACCTGCTCAGAAGCAATCCTCTGTTGCTGGGTGGCAATCGAAATCTCCTTGGCAGACTTAGCGGTCTCCTCCATCATCTCCAATCCTTTTTTGACCCATCTCGTGGTACCTTCCATGCTCATAATGGATGCGTTCGTTTCTCCCTGAATCTCCTGAACGATCTGGCGGATCTCTTCAGTGGCCTCGGAAGATCGCTCTGCCAGTTTTCTTACCTCCTGGGCAACAACCGCAAACCCTCTCCCTACCTCCCCTGCCCGAGCGGCTTCGATGGCCGCATTGAGGGCCAGAAGATTGGTCTGATCCGCAATCTCATCGATGAGTTTTGTGATACTTCCGATCGATTGAGATTTCTCTCCAAGAGAGAGGAGCTTTTGCCCGGTCTCATTGACTTTTTGATCTATTTCTCTCATCCCTGAGAGTGTCTCTCCGGCTAAGCGAGCCACAGTTTCAGCATTCTTAGCAATATGGGTGGCCGTGGAGCTCAATTCTTCAATCGTAGTGGTAACCTCACTGATCCCGGTCGACTGTTCCGCTGCTCCAGTGGCCTGGGCCTCTGATGCGGCTCGAATCTGTGCAGAGGAAGTACTAATCTGAAGACAGGCGTTTCGGAGGTGCTCTACCATTCGTTTCATCTCTTCATAGGCCTTTTTAAGATCGGAGATATCCCGAACAATTCCTCTAAAACCGATCGGCTCTCCTGACCGATCCTTTCTCAAAGAGATCGATACCTCAACCACCCTTCGAGTTCCATCCCTCCGGATAATTTCGTAATCACAAACCCCTCGAGAGGTCCCTCTGGAATAGACATTGTGAAAGGCTTCAAAAACCTTACGAGCATTCTCTCGATCCAGAAACTGGCGATCATTCATTCGAAGCATCTCTTCTTTGGTGTATCCATGAATCCGACACATGGATTCATTGACAAAGGTGAAGTTTCCCGAAAGGTCTGTCTCATAATATCCTTCCTCAATACTCTCAAGGATGCTCCGATATTTCTCCTCACTTTGGCGTAGGGCCTCCTCGGTAAGCTTTCGTTCAGTAATATCTTTGATCGTCCCCTTGTAGCCGATGATCTCCCCTTTTCGATTCTTCCTCGTATTGACCGTCAAAAGACCATAGATCTTACTGCCATCTTTCTTTTTTAATTCGATCTCCAGGTCCTTCACATAATTCTCTCTCGCCATGAGCTCCTGAAATCTCTTTCGATCTTCAGGGTGATAATAGGTCTCGATCACCTTAGTCTTCATAAGTTCTTCTTTGCTTTCATAGCCAAAAAGCTCAACCATGGCCTCATTCAAATCTACGAATCTTCCATCGGTCGTGGTGATGAAGAGGGGTTCTTTGGATTCATTGAAGAGGCTACGATACTCCCTTTCGGACTCTTCGAGTGCCTGCTCTACTTGCTTTCGATCGGTTATATCCCGGACGATCCCTCGAAATCCAATAGGGGTCCCTGAACCGTCCCTTCTTAAAGAGATGGAGACCTCTACAAACCCTCTTCTTCCATCTCCCCGAAGAATTTCAAACTCCGATCTCTTTATAGGATGTCCACTCTGAAGCACTTGATTATAAATCTGATAGATCTTATTCAGGCTTTCAGGGACTAAATATTGTCTCTCATTCATGCCCATCAATACTTCCTTTGGATATCCGAGGAGTTGAGACATGGGTTCATTGAGGTAGGTAAAATTACCCTTGAGATCTACTTCATAAATCCCATCGTCGATGACCTGAAGAAGTTCCAGAACCCTTTTGGACTCCTCAAAAGATCTCCTCCGGTCTCTCGATATTGCGAATGGTAGGATCTTCATCTCTTCTCTCACTCCCTTTCTCTAAGACTTTATCAATATTAATCAGCCCTACCCATCTCTCCTTCCACTTGCAGATCCCTTCCAGCACCCCCTCCATTTCTTCCTGAAGGGGATGAGAGAAGGGGGGGATTTGATTGGCAGGTATCTCTGCAGAATCTACGACCTCGTCGACCAGAATCCCGGTTTCCATCGATCTCGACTCGACCACGATGAGCTTCGTCTCCTCCCTGCCCTCTTCTCTGGGAAGTCCAAGAATTCTCTTTAAATCGGTGACGGATAAGATATTCCCCCTGAAATGAGTCACCCCAGAGATAAACCGGGGCCCGAAGGGGAGAGGGGTAATCTTGGGCTTTTTTAAAATCTCCTTTATTTTTGAAATTTCTATGCCGTAATAGTCTTGAGAAAGACGAAAGATGATAAATGGATGGTTCTCTTCTTGAACCTCTTCTTTCTCATATAACGGAATTCCGTCAGAAAGGATCTCTTCGAATGACTTTAAAGATTCTTTACTTTCTTCTGTCACTCCTTCCATCTTCCTCATCACCTTGTTTTAACGATTCCCCCTTTCCTCGAGAAATCTTTTGATTCTTTCTGCCATCTCCTTCCCATCCACGGGCAAACCGATATATCCATCCCCACCTGCTTTTCGATTAAGAGAGCATAACTTCTCCTCATCTTGTGCAGAGATGAACACCACAGGGATTTGGGGGTCCTCCTGTTTTAAGATCCGACAGACCTCATCCCCTCCCATGCCAGGAAGTTGGTAGTCCAGTAAAATGAGCTGATACCGATTTTTTTGAAACTCTTCGATTCCTTCTTCCCCTGTCTCCACGGTTTTTACAAAAAAACCCTCTGCTTCAAGCCTGAACTTCAGCATCGCATTAATTGAAGGGCTATCCTGAATAATTAGGATTTGATCCATCAATCAATCCTTCCTTGCCATAAGAAAGTATTTAGCAATATCAATATGATATTTCATAGGATCCAGGGTCTTCACGACGCTTCGCCGGTAATTTCCCTTTCCATCTCTCTCCATCAGATCAACCAGAGTGACCCGATCTCGCCGTTCCCCTCTTCTCTCAATCAATAGGACTTGAGGACGGTCCAGATGTTCCGGATCGGGATTGCTCCTGTAGACAATCCCTATCTCTTTCGTATTTAATAGGACGAGAGAACCGATTGGATAGAGCCCGAGGATTCCGATAAATATCTTCAGGAGGGTCGCATCATAATGGACCTCCTGCTCCCTTAGCATAAGGGCTAAGGCTTGTTCAGGAGTATAAGGAATCTTTTTATAGATTCGAGGAGTGGTCATCGCATCATAAGCATCGGCAATCTGAATGATTCGGCCAAAAAGGCTGATCTGTTTCTTTCTAAAGAGTTTGGGATAGCCGGAGAAGTCATTCCTGAGATGATGGTCGAAGATCCCGATCACCATCCTTGGATTGATCTCCCCCAATTGCTTCAGGTTGAGGACAATCTCGACCCCTAAGAGGGGATGTTTTTTCATGAGCCCCCATTCCTCCTCATCCAAGGGAGCAGGTTTATTCAATACGTCGATAGGAATCCTGGATTTTCCAATATCATGAAGCATCGCCGTGATCCCTAATTCGCTCAGTTCCTTGCGGGTAAGCCCCAACCGTCTTCCGATGGCCAAGGCATAGATCGCCACATTGACAGAATGGTTGAAGGTATATTCATCGTAGTTTTTGATGGTCGCCATTCCAAGAAGGATCGACTCATCTTCCATGATGAGATGAACGGCCTTCCGCACCAATCGCTTTAATTTTCGGACATCCGTAGAGGGTGTTCCTTTAATTTGAGTAAAAGCTTCCTTGATGGCTCCAATACTTTCAAAGAATACTTTTTTCCCCATCTCGTGGGGATCCTCTTTTTTCGTGAGCTCGCCTTCTTCTCTGTCTTCCAATGGATGGATGTCGATAGAAAAAATCTCTCTTCTCTTTAAGCCCTCATTCAACCGATCAGCATTCTCCTTCCCCCCCTCCTCCAGGGCCATCAGTTGGTAGATGAATTCCCTCAGGGTCTTCTCGTCAATTACCTCCAGAAAATGGACCTCTCCGATTCTCCTTTTCTTCCACTGGGTGAGGAGATACTTATAGCTGTTGAAACCTTCCACAGAATATCTGAGCCTCTGTTCATTGAGAAAAAGGTCCTCCCCTAAAATTTTTAAGGAGAGAAACCCTTGCTTCTGAATGAGGGCATTAATCGTTTCGAGGCACTCCCTGGCAAATTGATGGAGGGCCACGTTCTTCGAATCATAGATCTGAGAGACCCTCATCAGAACATGAAATTTTGTGAGAAGATGGGTCCCTACTCTCGATAGATCCTTCTCCGATATTCCACAGAGATTTGACTCTTTCTCCGGGGCCTGGGAACTTAAATGGACTATCTCCATCTTTGATCTCCCTTTAACGAATCGATGAAGCCATAGAGGTCACCTTCGATTTCATCGAGGATTTGTTTAACGATTCATCGCTCCCCATCCGCTGAAGAGTATGGGCGGCACAGAGACGCATCTCCTCCCATTTTTCCCTCTGAAACCATCGTTTCTTCTCCGCGATCTTTTTCAGCATGGGGATCACTTCTGGAGCATGGGTTTCTCCTAAGGCCCTAAAAAAGGCAACCTTCTCTTCGTAGCTCCGTTTTAAAAACTCCTTGGAGAGGACAATGGCGCTGAGCGGTTTCACCGCTTCCTCTTTTGCGATCTTAGCAAAAAGAAGGGAGGCTTTGCTTCGAATTTCAGAAGTGGGATCATCGAGAAATCTCTGGATCAGCTTTTTCCCCTTCTCACCAAATCTCTTCAGTAAAAGAAGGGTCTCCTCCCTGATCTTAGGATCCGGATGGGAAACCAGGTCTTCTAAATAGGTAGGGGTAGAAGGATTCGCGATCTTTCCAAGAATATAAAGAATATGGGAGACTAAAAAAGGATGATTCTCTTTCAGGAATGGGAGGAAAGGCTGAATCTCACCCTGAGAGAGCTCTACCAATCGATCGCAGATAATCCTTCTCCATTTCCCAGACTCAAGGCCTCTTAAAAGATCACAGAGCGGAGCGATGGCCTTTTTCTTCAATAGTTGAAGGTACTGAAAAACCACCTCCTCCCCAATCTCTCCGGCTTTCAGGATCATCTCTCTGACGAATTCTGGAGAATGGGGGATAGAAAAGGTTTCAAGGATTCGACGAATGGCAAAGATCTGTTTATCCTTCAATACCATCGTTTCCAGTACCTCATTCAGTTTTGTTAAGATAAACAAGGCCTGCCGGAACTCCCCCCGTTCAAAGAAAGAACCTATGGTTCGTTCAAAATAGGAGATCATATTCTCATAGGCATTCATATCCTCCCCGAGGTGAAGAAGAATCTCAATGAGATTCTCTACCAGATAGAGGAAATGACCCGGATCTCTCTCCTCTCGAAGCTGTCGATTGATCTCTTCTAATTCATTAGGGGTAAGCTCACAGGCCTGAACTAAAGATTGACCTGGTCTGGGAATCAAAAACGGTCTCAATCCCTCGATTTCAAAATGTGAGACCTCTTCTTTTCTCTCAGAGATTGTTGAATCCTCCAATCCAATTCCTCCAGAACCTCTCATCTCTAATCGTCCGGTGAAATCCTCTTCCGTCAAAGGAACCCAATGGGTTTCTCCTTCTAAGAAGTCATCGACAATAGTAAAGTGAATATGAGGAAACTCCTTTTCCCAGAGGAGGGTGACCAAATCATCCTCCATTCGATTGACCGTTTCACTCTTCTTAACAATATGGAGAAAATCCAGGATCTCTTTAAATTCAAGGCCTCGAAAGAACTTTATTTCTCGAATACCATCTTTAAAGAAGAAAAAGGCCAAACTTTCTTTAATATCCTGATTTTCGTAGATGATCTTTCCATGATAGAAGAGTCGGTACTCTCCCACATGAAGGCTAAACGAATCAAATTCATCGAAATAGAGGTCAAAATCCCTCTTTAGACGCTCCAAGAATTTTCCAAGGATGGGATGATTGGATTCATAAAGGCGGAAGGACTTTAAGGTCTGAAGAAGAGTCTGGATCAATGCCCGAGTGGCCTTGATAGACTTTTCCTCAATAAAATCGTTCTGTTCTTCTAACTGCTCCACCGGCTTTACCCTGTTCTTGATCTCCTGGATCTCCTTTTTTAAGGTCGCTTTCTTCTCCATCCATTCACCATCCTTCGCTTCTCAACCATTCTCTCCTTTAAGAAAACGATCTAATTCGGATTTTAAAACCTTCCACCCTCTGCCCGCTTTGGTTCCCTTAATCCTTCCTGAGTATAGATACTTCATATAGGTTGGCCTCGAAATTCGAAGATACCGACAGGCTTCCTGGGTAGTCATTACGGTCTTTTCCTCACCTGTTGACATCGTTTTACACCCCTTGGCTAAGATTTTTCATTGCTTTTCTGCATTTTTCATACCAACGAAAAAAAACTCGATAACCCTTGAATTTCCAAAAATAATTTTAAATTTAGGCTTATCTTAAAAATCATAAACATGACACTTCTTGTATTCCCTTTGTACATCTTTACCCATTTTCTTTGACCTTCATTCTCGTGCCTTCCTCCCACAGCACCTGTCAATCACTGGAAAAAATTAAACCGTAAAGTCATTTGTGAATCTTCAAAACTTGACAAAATTTTATTTTTAGATTATATGATTAATAAATCATATAAACATGGAGGAAAGAATGGATGAGAGAATTCTCAGTATGAAGGCTGAAATATTGAAAATCCTCGCCCAACCCACTCGACTGAAAATCCTTGAGATCCTTCGAAATGGTGATAAATGTATCTGTGATATTGTCCCGGCTATTCAAGGGGAACAATCTAACATTTCCCGACATATCTCATTGATGGAGAAAACTCATCTTGTGACCACAAAAAAAGAAGGGGTTAGGGTTTTGGTTAAGGTCAAAGATCCAGAAATCTTTGAAATTTTAGATAGAGTTGGCATGATTCTAAAAAAACAGATAAAAGAACAAGAAAAACTTCTCACACAAATTTAAAACCCATCTGAAAGGAGTCCCCACCATGTTTGTTCTCGAGTTAATTCGTGCAGGTCTTGAAGCGCTAAAAGAATATATCGCATTACACGTAGTGACTTGCCTGATCCCTGCCTTCCTTTTGGCGGGAGCTATGGTAACCTTTATTTCAAAAGAGACCATCATCTATTATCTTGGAGCAGCTGCCCATAAGCTTAAATCCTTCGCCTTGGCAAGTGGAGGAAGTTTTTTTGTAGCTGCCTGTTCCTGTACCGTAATTCCAGTTTCGAGCGGGCTTTATTATGGAGGGGCAGGAATTGGCCCTGCCTTTATCGTTCTATGGGTTGCTCCCGCTGCCAATATCTTAGCCATCATCTATACCGGAGCGATTTTGGGTTCTGAAATGGTCATTGTCCGAATCCTCTCCGCCCTGGCCATGGCTTTTGTGGTGGGCTGGGTGATGAGTTTTACTTTCCGCAGAGAAGAGGCACAGAGAACAGGAGGAACGTTCGCACTGAATCCTGGCGCAGGAAAGATTGTTTCACGCAAGGATCTCATTCTAATCCTTTTGGTCGTGGCCGATTTGCTGGCACCCAATTACCTTGTCCAAAAAGGTCCCTACCTCCATAAGGTCTATGTTTGGGCGATCGGGATGGTGATCATCGCCATCTATGCATTTAAAATAAAAACTTGGGAGGAAATTCGGAGCTGGCTTGGAGAAACCTGGTGGTTTGTAAGAATCATCCTTCCTCTCCTCCTGGGTGGAGTATTTGCGGTGGGCATCATTGGAAAGCTTCTTCCTCAGCAGTGGGTTGAGAACTGGTTAGGGGGAACGGGTGTTTTTGCTTCCTTTCTGGCCACCGTGATCGGTCAAACCATGTACTTTGCAACGATGACCGAGGCACCTTTTATCCATAAGATGTTAGGCCTGGGGATGGGGAAGGGACCAGCCCTGGCTCTTCTATTAACAGGCCCGGGGATGAGTCTTCCCAATATCTTGGCCATTATGAAAGTCTTTGGGTTTAAAAGAGGAATGGTTTACACAATCCTGATCTGTATTTTGGGAACCTTTGTCGGTTGGTTTACAGGAAATTTCATTTTTTCATAAATCGGGGAAGAAAAAATGTTTTTCATTGCCATTCAGGGAGGATTGGAAGCTTTTCTTGACTATCTCTCTGCACATGTGCTGACCTGTTTAATTCCTGCATTCTTCATCGCTGGAGCGATCAATGTTTTTATTTCCCAAGCTTCTGTGACGAGGTATTTTGGGGGAGAGACTCCCAAAACCCTCACCTATGGGGTAGCTTCCGCATCTGGAACGGTCCTTGCAGTCTGCTCCTGTACGGTGCT
This sequence comes from uncultured bacterium, assembly GCA_938045955.1. Taxonomy (GTDB): domain Bacteria; phylum Desulfobacterota; class BSN033; order BSN033; family UBA1163; genus CALIBK01. Next base: position 23,345 of record CALIBK010000147.1, read on the forward strand.
TCCGATCTTTACCGGGATATATAAAAGAGGAGTGGGGGTAGGCCCGGCAACGACCTTTCTATTCTCAGGTCCGGCAATCAATGTTCTGGCTATTGTATACTCAGCAAGGCTTTTGGGACTTGACCTGGGGATTGGCCGCACGATAAGTGCCATTTTATTCTCTATTTTGATTGGCCTGATCATGTCCTTCTTCTTCAGAGAGGAACGAGCCCTCTATGGTCAAAATATTGCTCTTCCGGAAAGCGGGAAAAAGGGTTATGTTCTTCTCCTTTACTTTGTTTCTTTGATAGGGGTTCTTGTATTTGCTTCAATGAAACAATGGCTCCTTACAGGAATCTCATTGGGGGGCCTTTTTTCTGTCCTGAAGAGATGGTATGATCAGGAAGATCTTAAAATGTGGCTCTTTGCGACTTGGAAATTTATGAGATTAATAGCCCCATGGCTTCTGCTTGGGGTATTTGTAGCCGGGATGATAAAGACCCTTATTCCAGAATCCCTCATTCGTAATCTCCTTGGAGGAGATAGCCTTCGCTCAAACTTTATTGCTTCTGTCTTTGGCGCTTTGATGTATTTTGCCACTCTTACTGAAGTTCCCATTACCCGAGCTTTTCTCGATATGGGGATGGGACGAGGTCCCGCTCTTGCCCTATTACTGGCAGGTCCGGCATTAAGTTTACCCAGTATGATCGTCATTATAAGAATCATGGGTTTGAAAAGGGGAATCACTTATATTGGTCTGGTTGTAATTATAGCTACCCTTACGGGTATAGGCTTTGGACGCCTTTTTCCATAAATCTATGAGGAGGTGGAAAAAATGAAAAAGATCGAAGTTCTCGGATTGGGTTGACCCAAATGTAATGAGCTCGAGTCTCGAGCGAAAGAGGCGGTAAAGGCATTAGGGATTGAGGCTCAGATCGTAAAGGTTACAGACATAAGAACCATCTCGAATTATGGGGTCTTAGTCACCCCAGCCCTTGTCATTGATGGAGTGGTTAAGGTGGCGGGAAAGATTCCAAAGGTAGAGGAAATTAAAGAGTGGATTAAATAAGAGGGTTTCGGAGATATCTTTCTTCTCTCTGGCCAAGAATCTTTCCAAAAGAAAGAGGTAATCTCTGAGGAATCCTCCCTGGAGAAAATGATGGAAGAGAAAGATTATAAATTGGTTCGGGTGGCTGACGCACAGGTGGGTCTTATTGGGTTGAAAGCAATCTTTGAGGAATTAAAGGACAAAAGGAATGAACCAGAGCCAGTTCTTAAAGAGATGCTTGTTGAGAAAGCTGGAAAGAAGAACTACATTCCTCATTCTGTCAGGGAAGAATATAAAAAGGCTCTCTTCAGGGAATTTAAAAAGTTCCTGGGTGAAAAGGTAGAGGAAGAAAGAGGTGGGATCCTCGAGATCGTCATTTTAGGTCCAGGCTGTTATGCCTGTGATAAACTGGAGCACGATGTGATGGCTGTCCTTTCTGAAACAGGAATTCAGGCTGCCTTAAACCATATTACCGATCCAGATTTGATGGCTCAATATGGAATTCTTCCCACCCCTGCCCTCATCATCAACGGAAAGGTCAAATCGGTTGGAATCAATCCAACTAAGTCAACCATTAAAAAGTGGCTGGAAGAGGAATCCAGGAAATGAATCAAAAAGTGATCGTTAGTCTTAATTCTGGCGAGATTTCGAGATTGATCAGGGCTATCCTGGATGAGGATAAAGAGGAGGCCCTCCTCTTTCTCAAAGAGGTTTTGAAACCTCAGGTGGATCAGGCCACACGAAACCAATGAGATCCCTTTCCCTCAAAGCTTCGGGGAAGCTAAGAGTAGAGGTTTATATGCTAAGGTGGATGTTGATTCTTTGTCTTCTCTTGTTTTCAACGCAAATCCAAGCCCAGCAACCCAGCCCCATTCCCATGTATATTTTTTATGCAGAGGATTGCCCGAGCTGTCAGGCTATTTTGCAAAGTTACGTCCCTACCCTGAAAACAATGTATCCTTTTCTGGATATCAAAACTTTTGATCTCGCTAACCCCTCCTACTATGAAGCCCTAACCCTCCTCGAAAAGAAATATCACCGAAAAGCTGATGAGCTTCCGGTCCTCTTTATTGGAGATCGGATGCTTTTTGGGGAACAGGAAATTATGGAAAAATTAGATCCTATCATCCTTGAATATCAGATGAGTGGATCTGTGGTTCCGCCCCTACCCCCTCTCCAAATCCCTTCCAAAATGGAAGTTTCTGAAAAGAGCTACGAAGCTGAATTGGTCTATTTTTATCAAAAGGGATGCCCCAAATGTGATCGGGCAAGCTATCTATTGAAATACCTTCTCAAAAAATACCCCCATCTGAAAGTAAAAGACATTGATCTTAATACTCCCGATGGAAAACGATTAAACGAAACACTATCAAACCGTCTGAACCTTCCCCCGGATAAACGCCTCATCGCCCCAAGTATCTTTATTGGGGATGACTACCTCTCCCCTGAAGACATTACAGAATCCAGGGTGGAGGAACTGATTCAGAAGTACGAAAAGATTGAGACAAAAGCGGCTTTAGAAGTAGGAAAAGAGGAAATTGAAAAAGCAGATGCATCCATTGTTGAGCGATTTAAATCCTTTGGTGTTCCGGCCATCCTTTTGGCTGGTTTGATCGAAGGGTTGAACCCCTGTGCCCTGGCAACCCTTATCTTTTTTATCTCCTACCTGACAATGGTCGGACGATCAAGAAGAGAAATCTTCTGGGCGGGATTAGGCTTTACCGGAGCAGGCTTCGTAACCCATCTGCTTCTTGGTTTTGGAATCTTAGGATTTGTTCAGCAGTTCTCCCTTTTCCCCCTTTTTTCCCGGGTCATCTACTGGATTACGTTCTTCCTCTCCCTCTTTCTTGGAGGATTTACCCTCTATGACTATATCCAGGTAAAGAAAGGACATCCCTCCAGGATGACCCTTCAGGTTCCTAATTCCCTGAAGAAGAGGATTCACCGAATCATTCGAACGAGGGAGGGAGAACTGGAGGCTTCAGGAAACCCTCAATCCACTCGTTTCCTTTTGGCGGCTATAGGAATCGGTTTTATTGTTACCCTTTTACAATCCACCTGTACCAGCCAGGTTTATCTCCCAACGATCCTATTTGTGACCCATATCCCATCCCTTCGAAGTAGCGCCATCCTTTACCTTATCCTCTACAATCTCGTTTATATCTTACCTTTGGTGGCTATTTTCGTGATCGTCTATTGGGGAACGACTTCGGAACAATTATCTTTCTTTTTACAGCGAAGAACATCTACGATCAAACTATTCACGGCCCTCTTCTTCTTTGCTCTGTCTGCAATGCTAATCTTTGTTATTTTGTGAGGGGAAGATGCTGGTTCGTTCTTACAAAATCACCCGTATCCTTCCCTGCATTGCTGACCCTGAAAAGATCCGGGTCATTGCTGAGGTTTCAGACGAGATCCACGAGGTCTTCCCCTATCTCAATGCGATTGTAAAGGGTTGCATTTACAATCACCCGGCCCTTACCCTGACCATCAGAAATGAAGAAAAACTGATCACCCTTCATTCAAAGTATATTACCCTTACTTTAATTGAAGACGAAAAGGAGGCCCATGGGATTCTCACGTGGCTAAAAGATTTGATTAATGAGACTTACCAGAAAAAAGACCAAATTGAGCCCAATTACTCTTCAGGGGACTCCTTAAAACCATCAGACATCCAGAAACTTCTTCCTGGAACGAATTGCAAAGAATGTGGAATGCGAAGTTGCCTTGCCTTTGCATTTAAATTGGTGGACGAGAAGATTGGAATAGAAAAATGTCGGCCTCTTTTCACAGATCAATTCAAAGAGAAACGAACAGTCCTTCTTGAAACCCTGAAAAACGCCGGTTTAAAAGTTCCATCTGGGCTTATCGAATCTCAAATAGATGAGAGAGGGGAAAATGGAAGATCTCTTCCAAAAGATGTTTGAGTTAAAACGGACAGGAAAATCCGCTGCCTTTCTCATTATCACCAAAACCCAGGGCTCTGCCCCAAGAAGGCCAGGAGCAAAAATGATTGTTTTAAAGGATGGAACGACCATTGGTACGATGGGGGGAGGAGACCTTGAGAAAAAAGCGATTGAAATAGCATTAGAGACGATTAGAGAAGGGAAACCAAGAGTAGTTTCTTTTACGCTGGATATTGAAAAAGGGAATTTGGATATGATGTGTGGAGGGGAAGTGGAGGTGTATATCGAACCTGTTCTCCCGGAAGAAAAATTGATCATATTTGGAGCCGGACATATCACCCGATGTCTTGCCCCCTTAATGAAGACAGTAGGTTTTAATGTATCGATCGTGGATGATAGTCCTGAGTTTCTTCGAAGAGAGATATTCCCTGAGATCGAAGATCTCGTCCTCACCAATATGGAGCAATATGCCAGGGATCTCCCCTCGGATGAACGAATCTATATTGTCCTTCTTTCAAGAGGTTTTTCCAGGGATAAGGAGATCCTGAACCAACTCATTCAAAAGGATTTCAAATATATAGGAATGATTGGAAGTATGAGAAAAATTAGAACAATAAAGGAGGATCTCAAGAAGGAAGGAATTCCAGAAGAGGCTTTTCAGAAACTGAAAACCCCGGTCGGATTGGATATTGGTGGAGAAACCCCAGAGGAGATTGCCATCAGCATTGCTGCAGAAATTATTGCCGTGAAAAAAGGAAAAATAGAAGCCTTTGAGAGGAAAGGAGTGCAAAACCATGTTACTACGTGATTATCAACTGAGGATTGTTCTTCCCGAATGTAATTTTTCCGCAGAAAAGGTGAATGCCATTGTGAGACTTTCCGAGGATATCAGTGAAGTCCTCCCGTACCTCAATCGGACACTTAAAGGGCTTCACTATATTGACCAGAGCAAAATCCTAACCGTAAAAATGGAAGGCCATCTGGTGACGTTTCGACCCAAAGAGATTGCCATTACAAAATTGGAGGATGAAAAAGAAGCCAGAGAGGTGATGGAAAAATTGAAAAGAATGATCAATGAGACCTATGAGAATCGGAATCAAATTGAACCGGATTATACTTCCGCAAAAGAACTGAAATCAGCCGATGTGATTAAACTCCTTCCAAATACCAATTGCAAGGAATGTGGTGAGAGAAGCTGTTTTGCCTTCGCCTATAAACTGCTAAGACATGAAACCACTATTAGAAAATGTCATTCTCTCTTTTCAGGAAAGTACGAAGATAAAAAGAAGGCTTTGCTTAACCTTCTCTCTTCTTCTGGATATGACACCGATATTTTCGATGGAAGCAATTAAAATGGATGGACACTTTCCAAATGGACCATTCTAAATTTTTCCATATTTTTATTTAAAGGGAGAAACCAGTGAAAGAATGGAAGGACATGGGTAAGGAGATAAGACGGTATCTTAATCCCGAAACCTTTCCAGTGGCAATTAAGATTCTAAAGGATAAAAAGGAAATTCCAAATGGGACTCGAACTCCCCTTAAGGACCTGAAGGTGAAGGTCGCTCATTGCCAGGCCCAAAGTATCTGCCGCAAATATGGTTGGACGATTGCGATGACCAAAGAAGATCTTGGTTGTGCGATCTCCGGTTATACCTACGGATGGGAAACACCTCATCCCGAAGGGGCGATCGACTTTCTTACGCGAATGAATTACGCCATTGATAAAACAGTAGCCCTTAAGATGCTTCGGTCCTTCAGGACGTTGGAACAGGGCAAATGTGAGGCCGTGGTCTATTCCCCTTTAGAATGGACAAAAATCGAACCTGACGTTATCCTTTTTTATTTGAATCCTGCCCAGTTGATGCGATGCCTCCACGGAAGTACTTACCGGACTGGAATTCCCATCACAGGTTCTTTTTCAGGCAGGGCTGGTTCATGTACAGAAGGCGTTTTAGGCGCTTACTTAGACCAATCTCCCAAGGTGGTGGTCCCTGGAAATGGTGATCGGGTCTGGGCTTCGGTTCAGGATCATGAAATGGCTTACGTCGTTCCCTCTTCCCATCTTAAAGATTTGATTGAGGGACTGGGAAAGACCCACGAGAGGGGAATTCGGTATCCCATTCCTTCTTACATGCGATATCAACCAGAGGTTGGCCTTAGCCTTCCATTAATGGATATCTTTAAATCTCAAGAGAAGGAAAATTGAAAGTGGATATCGGTAAGATAAAATGGGGACATATCTTCATATGGGTTCTTGGAGGGGTCTTTGGATTAATTTTATTCGAAGCCTTTCAACCAATTTTTCCAGCGGAGACGGAGTCTCCAGAAAAAATTATCCAGGCCATCCAGACCTTTCGAAAAGAAAAAGACCACTTTTTTAAAACTTCACCCTATTCCCCTCTGGAGGAGTCCGACAAAATCAACTTTAGAGGACTGAAGTATTTCCCCATCGACCTGAAATATCGCTTTGAAGGAAAGATTGAACGTTACATCATCCATATCAACGACCCAAAATACTATGCCACCTTTACGACGAATAAAGGGCCTCGGAAAAGATACATCCGGTATGGAAAATTTCGTTTTACCCTTGAAGGAAAGGAACACTCCCTGGAACTTTATAAATCAACCGGGAGTGACCTCATCTTTATCCCTTTCTATGACCTCACCAATGGAAAGGAAACCTATGAAGGCGGTCGTTACCTTGATACAGAAGTATTGATGCCAGGATATCGAATCATCGTGGATTTCAATTATGCCTACAATCCTTCCTGCGTGTATAATGAAAAGTATGTCTGTGTGTTACCACTTGAAGAAAACAGATTAAAAATCGAAATCCGTGCAGGAGAAAAGAATTTTAAATAAAAGAAAGGAGGAATCGGAAATGGCAGAAGAAAAACATTGGCAAGAAGGAATGAAGACTCACGAGAACATCATCTTTTCCTGTTTTGGAGGACTTTCAAACACGGGGATCACAAGCGCCCTGGCTTGCCTGGAAGTTGTGAAAGAGCTCGGGCTTGAAAAGGTGGCCATTGGTTGCCTGGGAGCGATTCCGTTGAATGTAGCCCCTGTAATAGGGAAGACGAAAGCCGCTAAAAAGGTTATCACAGTTGACGGATGCCCATTTGAATGCGCTAAGAAGACTGTTGAGCAATCAGGATTCACCCCAACTAAAAGTATTGTCCTGGTGAGAGACATTGGGATGAAGAAGAAGGCCCTTCACGAAGACATCGGTGAAAACATAAAGGGAGTCATGGAGTATGTCTCTCAAGATGATGTAAAAAAGGCAAAAGAGCTGATTGTGAAAGCTATCCTGGAAGAATAAACAGAAGTTTCAAATTAAAAAGAGGTTATCTAAATGAAGCTTTTAACAAAATATGCCAAGTTTGTCAGGGAAAAGTATACTTACATTATCCTCACTACACTGGTCATTGCCGTTGCAATCGGGCTTCTCACCTCTCGCCCCGGGCAGTTCATTCGGCAGTTTAATGAGCCCCTTATCATCATCCTGATAGCGGCTATGAGCTTTACCATCACTTTCAGTAACCTGGGGATGGCAGCCAGGGACTGGAAAGGGACCCTTTGGGGACTGTTATTAAACTTCCTTTTTGCTCCATTTTTGTGCTGGCTCCTTGCGTCCTTGCTCCTTTCAGGTCACGCTGACTTGGCGACTGGCCTTATCCTGATCGGAGTCGTTCCCTGCGCTGGCATGGCCATGATGTGGACCGGTCTCCTTAAAGGTGATGTCCCTCTGTCAATTGTGATTGAAGCTATCACTATGCTTCTGGCACCATTTCTGATTCCCTCCCTCATGTCCATCTTTGCTGGTAGATTTGTCACCGTTAACACATGGGCAATGTTCCGGCAGCTTATTTACACCGTGCTCTTTCCGGTGTTAGGAGCTATCGCTATAAGAGAGCTTTTAGAAAGACGAGTTAATGTTCAGAAGTATCTGCCGATAATGCCGGCTATCTCTGCCACGATGGCCGTTTTCCTTATGTTTATGGCCATCAATACATCCATCTTACCGATCGTGAAAAACCTTGGGCTAATAGTACCTATGGTAATTTCGACCATTCTGATTTTTCCCCTTTTGTTCGTCATAGCACGTCTGGCAAGTGTTAAGCTCTTTTCCCAAGGCACAAGCATCGCTATTACCTACTCCTCAGGAATGAAGAACCTTCCCCTTGCGATAGGCATAGCCGCGATGAGTTTCAAGGGGCTGGAAACATTGCCTATAGCGGTGGCCTTTGCCTTCCAGATGCTCACGGCTGTTACTTTTTATCAGTTCTTCCGGCGGGGAATTTCTCAAAAGGAGAAAGACAATGGCCGATTATGAAGTGGTCCCGGAAAATGCGTTATTTGTTTGTTTCGGAATTATGTCAAGCTCCGGCGCGCTTACAGGTGTTGCCGTGTTAGAGGCAATGAAGAAACTTGATCCAAAGAAGACAGGCCTCTTTTGCACCTCTGCCCTGGCGGTGGATGTGCCAAAACACAGAAAGACAACCGAGGCGGCAAAAAGGATTATCGCCATCGATGGCTGCGCAAATCGGTGCACCAGCAAAATTATTGAGAAGGCTGGTTTAAAAATTGATAAATCCCTCAATCTCGTTAAAGACCTATCCGTCGAGAAAAGAGGCCCCTTCCGCCCTTTTAACTATACGGAGGAAGAATTTCAGAAGACCGTGGAAGCAATTATTAACCTCTGCGAGGAACTTTCAGCAGATGGAAACCCCGGAGATGAAGGACTATCGAAAGGTTGACCTAAAAAGATTCGATCACCCGATAGAATAAAATATGTTATACCCAAATTGAGCGATTCTTAGGAGTATTTAAAGATAAACCCCTTCTGGATTTCCGTTTTCACGGGAATAACATTTTCATTCGTTGGGTGGGAGTGGTCATTCCTGCGGAAGCATGAATCCAGTATATTTGATTCAATGAATGACGAAAAATCACTCAATTTAGGTTATAATATTTTTCTTCCTAAAATCATCTTGTTCGTTTTCTAATATGAAAGAAACCACAGGGCGACACCCAGGGAACTCTGAAATGGATCCAGAGAACCTCTATTTATCCTGCAAGAGTACCTTTGGCCTTGCCGTTCCATGCTGTACTGTTTTGGAAAGTATCAGTGACGGGGTCTTTACGGTTGATTTCGAAAAGAGGATTACCTTCTTTAACAGGGCTGCAGAGATAATTACGGGTTTCAAGTCAGAGGAAGCTATCGGCCAGTATTGCTTCGATATTTTCAGGGCAGATATCTGTCAGGCAAAATGCCCCATTGATGCTGCGATCGGAGGACATCCACAGATAAGTGTTCATGCTCGTATCATTGATAAGTCTGGAGAGCAAAGACCTGTATGTATAAACAGTGCCCTTCTAAAAAGCCCCCAAGGTGAGACCCTTGGCGGAGTGGAAACCTTTCGTGACCTTTCAGAAATTGAAAGACTAAAAAGAGAAATTACCCGCAGTTTCACCAATGAGGACATCGTAGGAAACCACCCTAAGATTCGAGAAATACTTTCGCTTCTGCCTGATATTGCTGAAAGCGATAGCCCTGTTCTTATTGAAGGACCTACCGGTTCAGGAAAGGAACTTTTTGCCAGGGCTATTCATAATTTGAGTCCCCGCAAAGAGTACCCTTTCATCGCAGTGAACTGCGCTGCCCTTCCTGAGACGCTCCTTGAATCAGAATTGTTTGGCTACTCAAAAGGCGCTTTCACTGGCGCCCTGAAAAATAAGCCTGGCCGTTTTCTACTGGCCAATAAGGGCACACTATTCCTCGATGAAATTGGCACCACATTACCTACATTCCAGGCCGATCTTCTCAGGGTGCTGGAAGACGGAGAATTCATGCCTCTCGGGGAGACGAAATCACTGAAGGTTGATGTCAGGGTAGTGGCTGCGACGAATGTCGACCTAAAGAAACTGGTTCTTCAGGGCAGATTCCGAGAAGACCTTTATTATCGGCTAAACGTAGTCAAGATTAACCTCCCATCCCTTCGTGAACGGAAAGAAGATATTCCTTTATTAATCGACCACTTCATTCAGAAGTTTAATCTTCTGAAAGGCAGAATGATTCGGGGAATCGCTCCTGATGCGCTTTCTTTTCTGATGGACTATTCATTTCCTGGTAATATCCGCGAACTTGAAAATGTCATTCAATACGCCTTTATCCGCTGCAAGAGTGATCTCATTGCCATGGAACACTTACCTGCAGAGTTGTTTGAGAAGGCCGCCGATCAGAAGGAATTGCTGTCTGACCTCCCTACCCCTCCCCATCCCAAAGAAGCAGAACAAATTCGATCTCTATTGAACCGATATGGGGGCAACCGCCTAAAGACCGCAAAAGCCCTTGGCATCAGTCGTTCCACACTCTGGAGAAAAATTAAGAAATACAGCTTGGTCGCCTAAACTTGAAACATGTCGCAAAACAGTTTCATTTTTTGAAACATTACCTCGATAGAAACTCCTTTATTTCCCCTTTCTAATTAAGTTATCCCATTGATTTTATTATCTAAATTATGCTGTTCAGATATAAAACCCTTGTGGCATTATTATTGCTATGTCTACTTCAAGAGGGTTTAACAGCACTTCAGGAGGGTTTGACAAAATGATAAAAGTTGCGGTTCCCTTGTTCAAGGATAGGGTATCCCCTCATTTTGGTGCCTCTCCGAAGGTGTTATTGGTAATGATAGAGGGCGGAGTCATCCAGAGTGAGGCTACCTGGGATGTGGGTGGAGAGAGTCCAATGGAAATCGCCCGTCGTCTTGCAAGTCTTGGTATTCAGTATCTCATCTGTGGTGGAATTCATCGAACCCCAAAGGAATGGCTAATCAGGAGTGGCATAACTGTAATTGATAACCAGAAAGGGATAGCAAAAGAAGTGATTTCAAATTTATCAAAGAATATGGAAAGAAGAAAGATTGAAGAGGTCCATGAATTGAAATAAAAATCTATCGGTAGATTAACTTTTATAGAGGAGAAAAGCGATGAAACTATTCAAAACAACACTCTCTTGGTTTCTGTTTCTATTCGGTTTGCTTTTAATAATCTATCCTATTTGGTTAACAAGACATCCTGGGCGAAAAAAGAGGAAGAGAAATATATCGGGATTACAGCAGCAAGAGCAGTTGAAACAGGTGAAGAAGACTTCCATAAGAAATCCACCATTGTTTTGGAGGAGGCATGGGGTCTGGAAGAAAGGGTCATTCCATATCTTTTTATTGGGGTGGCTGCAGTAAGCTACGATCACCTCAAAGAATCGTGATAGGAGGACTGATAAAAATGTGGCAGGCGTGGGTAAATGCGATTCTGGGGTTATGGTTTATTGTGGCTGCTTTCATCATCGCAGGCAATAAAACCGCCAACACGATAAGCAGTCTTGTTGCGGGTATTATCCTGATGCTCTTAAGTATTTGGGCCTTCATAAGGTACCGGGGATGGAAGAACTGGCTTCTTGCAATTATTGGTTTATGGATGATTGTTGCGGGTTTTTGGTTTCCGGACAATTATGTTGCCATCGTGGGCAATGATACTGTGGGTGGGACAGTAATTATCATTTTGAGTCTTTGGGCCTGGGCTGGGGTTCCGAGAGTTTCCCAGCCCAGGGAGGTTTAACTGGTTGTCCTTTACCTTCATCAAAGGAGGTGGGAGGTATGGAGACATATGGGTTTGAAAAGCTGGTAACTTATCTTACTTCCCATGCCGGGACTCTGATTTCCCATATCCCGATGGTTCAGAATTTCTTCATGAGGAAGGCCCGTCAGACTGCCTATGAATACCGGTTTAATTAAAACCGATCTATACGCGTCCCGAAAGGGTAATTATGAAAGGTGATCGACCCGGTCTGGGAGAGAGAATATAAAAAGTGTGTCTGAGATTACGGAATAGCTATTTACTAAATTAATGTTTTATAAGATTAGCCCAAGAGGTGGTCGATGAAAACTCCCGAGATTGGTTTATTGACGTGTAACAATGGAAGTTCAAATTCCGGGAATTTGACAGGGATTGCCGCAAAGGAAGTCATAAAAGAGTTAGGCAGCGATTTAGTAGGGATATGTTCCCTGCCAGCATTGGTGAATAAGATTCCAAGGCAGGTGCTTATCGTTAAGGACCTGAAACATCTTATCATCGTAGATGGATGTCGAAACTCCTGTGCGATGAAGGTGGCGGATAAATTATCCTTATCCCATGAGGCATATATCAATCTCGAAAATGATTTAAAAATAGAGAAATTGGGACCTTTTAGCACGTTGCGATATTCAGATGAGGATGTAAAGAAAGTAACGCAAGCGATCAAGGCAAAAATAAACCAATTTTTACGGCAATGATGAGGTATGAAATTTCATTTTTGGGAAGATCTTATTGGAAAGAAGGTGAAAATAAAAGATATCTCCTTGAACACGGTTGGTGAATACAAGGTCATAGGCATTATAGACCAAACAGTTATGCTCGAATCGCTTGATGGATCGAAATGCATGAAAAACAAGAAGGATTGTTTTTTTCTGAATATAGAAGAAGATGAAACCCGAATTAAAATATCTTGATTGTGATTGTAATTTAAATCGCCCGACAGGACTTGAAAAGGAGGTAGCATATGACAACGACATCTAAGAAGAAACCAAAAGTAAGTCAAAATCTAAAACAGACAGGGTTCAGTTTTTTAGCGCCAGAGGCGAAGAGGGTATCCATAGCAGGAACTCTCAATCAATGGGATCCTTCTTCATATCCTATGAAAAAAGGATAAAAAAGGAATGTGGAAAATATCACTTCCACTTTCTCCAGACCGGGATGAATATCTATTTTTTATTGATGGAGAATGGCACACTGATCCGAATTGTTCTACGTATATTGAAAACCCTTTTGGGACATTAAACTGTGTGCGGATTATAGAATAATGCTTGGTGCTTTGGGAGAAGTGAGAATGTTCAAAACCTCTGATCCAAGACACGTAGGACTTATTTATGGCAAAAGAAAAGATTCCTGCTAATCGTTGCGAGGATCTCCTTGAAATCGCACGTTTGGTAAGTTGGTGTATGGATCGGGAATACCTCATCAAAACCTGTCTCGATCACATCAACCAGAGATTAGACATGCGAGCTCGATGTGCTCTCATGGATGGAGAGGAATTGAAGATTCATTGCTGGGTGGGTAAATATGAATGTCCCATCAATGTAATTCCTATCCATAAAGACAGCATTGTGTGGAAAGTGGTAGAAGATGGTATCCCTGTTAACCTTACCGAGACCCATCAATGCGAAGGTTATGGTCATACCCTGAAAGAAAAGGTGAAGATCAAAGCCGTTATCCCCCTCTGGTATGTGGATTCAGTAACCCAGGAAGAAAGAAGAGTCGGGGCCTTAATTGTTGACTCTGGTAAAAAAGGCATTCCCATCTCAGATGAAGATTTTGAGTACCTGAAGCTGGTGGGAGAGTTGATCGGTGGGGCTATCGGTAAAGCTGAGTTAACCGAGCAACTGATTGAATCCTACAAAAGGAAAGAGATAATGGTTCGGGAAACTGCCCATGCCTTTCGAAACCGACTCACTGCAATCGGAGGTTTCTCCCGTCGCATGGTTGAACTGGCCAAGAATACGGGTTTAGCCAAAGAGGCAGAAATGGTGTATGAAGAAGTGCAAGCGCTGGAAAAACAGCTTGAACGGTTCGAGAAATATCTTGGAATCTAATACTGATGAATTTGTAAAAATGCTAAAGTTTTAGAAATGGACATCCTCTTTAGCAAAAGAATAATTAAGAAAGGAGATGAATACAATGAGAGCAGGAACTATATATCTTCTTATCGCCCTGGTTCTATTGGGAATATCCTTATTGAAAGAAAAACAGAGAACCAAAGAAGCCATCAAGGCAACATTCAAAATCTTTTATGTGCTCATGCCGGTGTTAGTTTTTGTATTCGTTCTAATGGGTCTAATCCAGGCTTATATCTCAAGAGAGACGATCGCCAATCTCCTTGGACAACGAAGTGGTATTTTGGGTATCCTTTCAGCAGAAATTGTTGGATGTATTGCCCTGTTTATGCCACCAGCCGTCTTTCCTTTTGGAGGTTACCTCCTGAAGAATGGCGCAAGCTTCGGTTCCATTGCGGGGTTCGTTTTCACAGCCATTCTGATTGGTATCACTACATTACCCCTTGAATTCAAGCTTTTGGGGAAAAGATTCACTATTTTCCGAAATATTTTTACTTTTGTCCTCGCCTTCTTCATAGCCCTTTTGATGGAGGTCATTCTCAGATGAAAAAATTGCTAAAAAATGATGTATTCCAGTTTCTCTCTCTTAGTGCAGTGATTACATTGATCGTATACGGAATCAATGCAGAGAAAGGAGCGATCGTTACAAGAACAGTTTACAATACTTTTATCGAGGTTCTTGATATTGTTACTGCTGTCTCAATCTTTATTGGTCTCTTTCAGGTCTGGGTAAAACCACCTACGATTGTGAAATGGCTTGGAAAAGGATCGGGACTCAAAGGATTCATCCTTGTTTGCACCTTTCCAATTCTTATGGGAGGTTCTCTTTTCACAGTCTTTCCGCTCCTGAAGACTCTTAAAGAGAAAGGCGCCCGCCAGGGTGCAATCGCATCTTTTATTACAGCATGGGGAGGAAAGGCTCCTCTCCTTCCTCTCGAAACAAAATTTTTAGGATGGCCCTTTGCCTTGGTCAGGCTCGGTTTTGTTATCGTTTTTGCTTTCCTGATGGGAATATTGATGGATTGGGTCGGTGAAAAACCGACATAATTCAATGGTGGATGAATCATGGAAAAAGAGATTGCCAAACGTTTTTTAAAAGGAATTCCAGCTTCACCAGGAATCGTGATTGGGAAGGCCTGTGTTTTTCAGGATATTCTTCATCTCGTGGAGAGGCGCAGTGTAGAAAAAGGCCGTGCAGGAGAAGAAATCGCCCGCCTTAAGCAAGCCATCCGAGAGGTCATTGACGAGCTGATTCAGGATAACCTCCGGGTTTCCAGGGAAATCGGAACAGAGGGGGCGGGAATCTTTCTTGCCCATGTGGCCATTCTTGAAGATCCTTACTTCATTTCGAAAATCTTTCAAGATATTCGCGAAAACGGGATCAATGCTGAGGCTTCGGTCTTAAGGCAGATTGACGAGTTCAAGAAAATCTTCGAGAAAATGGATGATCCCTATATTAAAGCAAGAGCTCCAGATCTTAGTGATATTGGAAGAAGGGTCATCCAGAAACTGATGCGTTTACAGCAAAACGGCTGTGATCTGACCGAGCCTGTAATCATCGTGGCCTCGGAATTAACCCCTTCTGATACAGTAAGGCTGGACAGGGATAAAGTTCTTGCATTTGTTACGGAATCAGGGGGTAAAGACTCTCATGCCGCCATTTTGGCCAGATCTTTTGGAATCCCTGCAGTGGTTGGCCTCGAAGGGCTGATTCCAAAAGTTAAGGAAGGGGATCTCCTTATCGTGGATGGCGATATGGGATTACTGATGATTAATCCGCCCGAAGAAGTTATTCAAAATTACTATGATCTTCAAAAGAAACGAGAAATCTACCGCTCAGAACTTCAAAAGATCCTTCCCCTTCCTTCAGAGACACTGGATGGTCACGAAATTCGTTTATGGGCCAATATCGGAAGTCTGGTCGATCTGGAGTATGCTATCCATTTCAGAGCCCATGGCATCGGACTCTTCAGGACGGAGTTACCCTTCCTGGTCTGGAGACGCTTCCTCTCAGAAGACG
>CALIBK010000148.1 GCA_938045955.1 uncultured bacterium
AATGACCTGCATGAGTTCTTGGATCGTAATAATCCCTACCAAACGATCTTTTTCCACTACCGGGAGTAAGACCTGATTCTGACTAACGAGAAGTTCCCGGACTCGAGAGAAAGGGGTCTCGGGAGAAACCACAGAGAACTCTGTCGTCATATAATCCCTCACCAGTGCCTCATTCAGACCATGATAGATTCCTTTGTCGATCGTCTCCTTGGAAATAAGACCCACCACCCGTTCAGCTTCAACCACTGGTAAGGTATCGATAGGGTATCGAATCAAAATCTCCTTTGCCTCCGTTAACGTTCGGTCAGGTTCAATCGTCTTTACAGGATAGACCATCACCTCCCGGGCTAATTTTTTAGGCTTTATGGTCTCCCTTAATATCCTCAGAAGTTGATCCTGGGCTTCAATCAAGGTCATCCCTTTGATGGTTGCCGAAGCAGCAGTGGGATGCCCTCCTCCACCGAATTCTGAAACCACTTCAGAGACATTCACTTCCTCAATCCGACTCCTTCCGATTAAGTAAATCCTCCCCTCCATCTGGACGAGAACAAAGAGAACATTGAGATTCTCCATGTCTTTCAGTTTATGGACCAGAATGGCGATATCCCCTACGTATCTTTCGGTTGAAGCCTGGGCCACCACGACCTCCACCTCATGAATCCGATAACGTTTTGCCGATTGGATCAGGTCATTTAAAAGAAAGATCTGCTCCGAAGTGAGCTCCTTAGTGATGACATTGGAGATGATGTTCAAGTTGGCTCCTTTTCGAACCAGATATCCCGCAGCCTGAAAGTCTTCTTCTTTAGTTGACGGAAAAGTGAGGTTTCCAGTATCTTCATAGATCCCAAGGAGCATGATCGTCGCTTCATCTGGGGTAATCTCGATTCCTTTTTGTCGAAGGATCTTCAGGAGGAGGGTGACGGTTGCCCCCACTTCGGAGACGACCTCCAAAGATCCATGGATGTCATCGGAGGAAGGGGGATGATGGTCGTAAATATGAATCTCCAATTCAGGTTTGGAGACAATTTCAGAGAATCGACCAATTCGACTCAGTTGTCGGGTATCCACTAAAATAAGTCTCTTAACTTCCTGGAATTGGATATGTTTTACCTTCTCCACCTCTAAGGCATAGAGAGTCGAATGGATAAAGAAGTCCCTGAGACTCCGTTCCTGGGATCCAGGAAAGACCAAAACGGCCTGAGGATAAAGCTTTTTTGCGGCAATCATCGAAGCAAGGGCGTCGAAATCGGCGTTGATGTGGGTGGTGATCACTTCTAACATTAAGGGTTAACCTCTGGGATGATACCGTTGATGAACTTTCTTTAACCTTTCTCCTGTCACGTGAGTATAGATCTGGGTGGTTGATATATCCACATGACCGAGCATCATTTGAACCGAACGGAGATCGGCTCCTCTTTCAAGAAGGTGACTTGCGAAGGAATGCCGGAGAACATGGGGGGTGATCCTTTTCTGAATCCCTCCCTTTCGACCATAAGCTTTGATCGATTTCCAGAATTGCTGACGGCTCATCGGTCTCCCGTATCGATTAACAAAAAGAAAGGGGCTCTCCTTTCCTTTGAGAAGGAGAGGGCGAAATTCGATTATATATTTTTTGAGCCAGTGGATGGCCTCCCTTCCTAAAGGAACGATTCTCTCCTTTGAGCCTTTTCCTCGCAGGAGGACATATCCTCCCTCTAATTGGAGTTGATGGGTTAAGAGATGAATTAATTCCGAAACCCTCATCCCTGTTGCGTAAAGAATTTCAAGCATCGCACGATCTCTTACCCCAAGAGGGGTTTGAGGGTTAGGCTGAGAAAGAAGCCTATCCACTTCTTCCAAAGAGAGAACTTCGGGAAGGATCTTAGCCATCTTGGGTAACTCCAGAGCTTCTGCGGGGTTAATATCAATCACCCCCTCCTGTTGCAAAAAACGAAAGAACATCCTGACGGAGATAAGATTTCGTGCAACACTACGGGTGGAGAGACCTTTCTTTTTTAAGAAATGGAGGAAGGTTCGAAGATCCAGTCGAGAGAGTTCCTCGAGAGGACCGATCTTTTTATCTTCCAAAAAATTCAGAAAACGATGGACATTATGGCCATAGGCTTCAATCGTATTTTGAGAAAGTCCTTTTTCTACAATAAGATAGTTAAGAAATCGGTCTAAAAGAGAAAGCATCATCCCTTAAACCCCTGTGTGACCAAATCCCCCCTCTTGCCTCCCGGTTGGTGGAAGCTCCTGAACCTCAACGAGGATTGCCTGTGAAACTGGAGAGATTACCATCTGGGCGATTCGATCCCCATTTTTGATCGTGTAAGGTTCGCTTCCTAAATTGATCAAAAGGACCTTAATCTCTCCTCGATAGTCTGAATCTATCGTTCCAGGGGTATTAAGGATGGTAATTCCTTTTTGAATAGCCAATCCACTTCGAGGACGAATTTGACCCTCATATCCTTTCGGTAAAGCCAAAGAAATTCCTGTGGGGACCATCCTTCTTTCCCCAGGTTGAAGCGTAATCTCCTCATCAAGGGAAGCAAAAAGATCCATTCCTGAAGATCCCTGAGTCATATATTCAGGAAGATGGACGACCCCTTTTTTTAACCGCTTGATTAGGATTTTAACTCGTTTCAAGGCCTAAAAGATCATTAAAGGATTTGACTTGTTCCGGATCTACAGGTCCAAGAATGGCGAGACAGAAAAATCGTTCGTTAAAGAGGTCATTCGCAAGATAGTGAACCGTTTCCTCATCTACCTCGTCGATGCCTTTAAGGATCGCTTCTACCGGAAAATAGGATTCGAAATAGATCTCATTCTTGGCCAATCGGGTCATCAGCGTATCCGAGCTCTCTAAGCTGAGAAGCAAGTTTCCTTTTAGATGTTCTTTGGCAACCTCCAGTTCTCCATTTCGGAAGGGTTCGTTCTTGAGCCGTTGAAATTCACCCAGGATCAATCGAAGGACTTCGTGAAAAGTATTCCCTTCTGTTCCTGCATAGACCACGACCAACCCGGTATCCAGATAGGTAGGAAGGTAGGAGTAAACAGAATAGGCGAGCCCACGGTTTTCACGAATTTCTTGAAAGAGTCTTGAACTCATTCCCCCTCCGAGGATCGTATTCAGAACATAGGAGCCGAATCGGAGGGAATGATTGTATTGGAGTCCCTTCGTACCGAGACAAAAATGGACCTGTTCAAGGTCTCGTTGAAGGACGTAGGTGGTCGAAAGTGGATTGGGTTTCACCCGTTCCCGATGATGATTGGATTTTGGAACTCTTCCAAAACTCTCCTTTACCAGATCGACCACCTCTTGATGGTTCAGGTTTCCTGCGGCACAGATCAGGGTTTGC
>CALIBK010000149.1 GCA_938045955.1 uncultured bacterium
GTTGATGAGTTGAAAAGAAAATTACGAAAAATCGAAAAAGAGCTTAAAGAGATTAAACTCCCCGAACCTAAATTGACGCGAATCCCGGTCCTCTATGGGGGGAGTTATGGACCCGATCTCGAATTTGTGGCCCGTTATCATCAGATCTCTCCCGAAGAAGTCATTCGTCTTCATTGTAGTAAACCCTATCTGATCTATATGATTGGTTTTATGCCCGGTTTTCCATATATGGGAGAACTCCCTGAGGAATTGGCCACCCCGAGGCTAAAGACTCCGAGGCTTTCTGTTCCAAAGGGTTCTGTAGCCATTGCTCAGAGACAAACCGGAATCTATTCGATGGAGAGTCCAGGAGGGTGGCAGATCCTGGGAAGGACCCCTGTTGAATTATTTGACCCTCATAGGAATCCTCCTTCCCTCCTTCGGATGGGAGATCTGGTGGAGTTCTATCCAATCCGTGAAGAGGAATTTTTAAACTGGGATAAAAAAGATGGAGAGATTGGAGGCATTTGAAGTATTATCTCCGGGAATCCTTACGACCCTTCAAGATTTCGGTCGGTTTGGCTATGGTCAGTTTGGTGTGCCTCCGGCTGGAGCCTTAGATCTATTTTCTTATCAGATTGCAAATCTATTGGTGAAGAATGCAGGAGGGGAAGCCTGTCTGGAAATTACATTAACAGGATTAAAATTGAGAAGCCTTGGGGAGTTTATTATTGCCATCACAGGAGGCGACCTCACGCCAACCCTTAATGGAGAATCCCTTGAGATGTGGAAGAGTCATCTTGTGATTGAGGGGGATATCATTGCATTCAGGAAAGTACGATCCGGATGTCGAGCCTATCTTTCGGTGAGCGGGGGGTTCGCCGTTCCTAAAATTATGAATAGCTACTCCACTTACCTTTCTGGAAAATTTGGAGGATTGGAAGGAAGGCCCATTAAAAAAGGGGATATCCTTTATAGATTCAACCATTTCTACCCTTTAGATCGGATAGGGATGAAATTCCCAGAAGATTGGATTCCTCGATTTGACCGGGAAGCGACATTGAGGGTGATTTTAGGCCCACAAGAAGAGCATTTTACGGAAAAGGGCTTTCAAACCTTCTTTTCATCTTTTTATGAGGTGACACCCCAAAGCGATCGGATGGGGATTCGGCTTCGGGGCCCTGTGATTGAAAGAAGACCTGATGTGGAAGAGTCCATCATTTCAGAAGGATTTCTGCCGGGAGCGATTCAGATTCCAGGAGACGGAAATCCAATTATCATCTTAAATGAGTTAGTCACTGGGGGTTATACGAAGATTGCTGGGGTGATCTCTGTGGATGTTCCGAAGGTGGCTCAACTCAAACCGGGAGATCGGGTGCGTTTCCAGCCTGTCTCCATAGGAGAGGCCCATGGCTTTCTCAGGGAGCAGGATCAACGAATCAATGATTTTAAAAAACGATGGGGGTAAACTAAAAAGATGCCTCCTCCTCTCCCTATTTATAAAATCTATGCTGTGAAATACGCGGGTCCATTGAAGAGCTCGGTGGCTATGGTTCTCTGGAATACCGACTGGGAGAAGACAATCGAAAGGAACTATTATCTCTGGGTCATTCAGGGAGAGAATGAGACGTTCCTTGTAGATTGTGGAGTGGCTCCCTCCTTGGCAGAAGAAAGAAAGATTTCAGGCTACGTCAATCCCGCAGACGTATTGAGAAAAATTGGAATAGAAGCTGCCGAAGTGAGGAAGATTATCCTTACTCACATCAACTTTGATCATATCAGCGGGATAGAACTCTTCCCTAAAGCCACCATTTATGTCCAGGAGCGAGAATTCAATTTCTGGATCAAGGATCCTATTGCGAAGAAGCCCCCTTTCCTTAAGTTTACCGATCCTGTGGGAAATGCCTATCTTGCTAATCTGGAAGGGACAGATCGGCTCGTCCTTCTCCGGGGAGACCAAGTTCTTGTGCCAGGAATTGAAGTCCTTCTGGCCCCAGGTCATTCCCCAGGCCTTCAGGTCGTTTCGGTTCATACTCTTCGGGGTACTGCGATTGTAGGTTCGGATTGTGCCCATCTTTTCAAAAATTATGAGGAGGAAATTCCGAGCTCCTTCATTATGGATATGATTGCCTGGATGAAGAGTTATGAAAAATTAAAATCAAAAGTCTCCTCCTTAGATCTTCTCTTTCCAGGTCATGATCTCAAGATGTGGACCGATTATCCTAAGGTTGCCGAAGATATTACTCGTCTGGTTTAGGAAGGGGGGGAGGGGATTTCAAACTCTTAGAGAGTGGATCGGGATGGTCTTTTCTTCTAAGGAAATTTACTCTTGGTGAATGAGTGAGAGGATTCTGATCCACCCAAACCTTACATCCATAGACCTTCTCAATATTTTCCTGGGTGATCACCCTCTCTGACGGTCCAAGGGAGTAAATCCTCCCTTTTTGGAGAAGGATGAGATAATCACAAAATTCCGAAGCCAGGTTGAGGTCATGGGTAGCGAGGACGATGGTGAGTCCCCTCTCACGATTGAGATGAAGAATGAGATCGAGAAAGTCGAGTTGGTGATGAATATCAAGATTTGCCGTGGGTTCGTCGAGGAGAATCACTTCGGGTTCTTGAGCGAGTGCCCTGGCGATGAAGACCCTCTTTCTCTCCCCCCCCGAGAGTTCATCCAGATATCTTTCTCTTAAGGGTAGGATTTCCGTCCACTCCATTGCCCTTTGAGCAATCTCAAGATCTTTCTTCCCTTCAAACAAGAGACGGCCTAAATAAGGAGACCGTCCCATCAGGACAATTTCTTCTACCCGAAATGGGAGGATGGGATAATTCTCCTGGGCCACTACAGCGATCTTTTTGGCAATCTCACTTCGACTCATCTTTTGAAGGGGTTTATGGTCGAAGAGGATCTCTCCTTTTTGTGGGAGAAGGAGACGGTGGAGAATCTTGAGAAGGGTAGTCTTCCCGGAGCCATTGGGACCAATGATTCCGACAAACCCTCCCCTCTCAATTTTAAAAGAGATATCTTGAAGGACCCAATCGTGTTGATAATGGAAGGAGATGGATTGAACTTCAATCATAAAGTTTTAACTCCTTTTCTCCTTCGGAGAAGGTAGATGAAGAAGGGTCCACCAAAAGCTGCTGTAATGACTCCCACTGGAAGCTCAACAGGGGCAAGGAGAGTTCTTGCCAGAGTGTCTGAAAGGATAAGGAAAGAAGCCCCCAGGAGGGCAGAGGAGGGAAGAAGGAGTCGATGGTCAGCTCCAAGAACGATTCGGACTCCATGAGGAACAATCAACCCCACAAACCCTATTAACCCACAGACAGAAACCGAGGCTGCGGTAATCAAAGAGGCGGAAAGGTAGGAAAGAACTTTTAACCGTTCGACAGAAAGGCCCATCTGGATAGCTCCTTCATCTCCGAGGAGAAGAAGGTTATAGTGACGAGATCTCGAATAAAGAAAGAGAAATCCAATAAAAATATAAGGGAAGATGATTCGAAGGGAAAGAAAATTCGAGAAACTGAAGTCTCCCATCAACCAGAAGAGAATGGTATGAAGTTCTTCTTTTTGAGAGAGGGATAATAGAAACAGGATGACTGCTGAAAGAAAGGATCCAGTGACTACCCCCGCGAGAAGGAGTGTGTTCGGGTGAATTTTTCCATTCTGCCTTCCAAAGTAGAAGACTATCCCTATAGTGAAAAGGGCCCCTATAAAAGAGGCCAGCGGAAGACCAAGGGAGGTGGCACTAAAACCCAGGAGAATGGCAAGGATTGTTCCAACAGCGGAACCACTGGAGACTCCTAAGATATAAGGGTCAGCCAGAGGGTTCCTTAGGAGGACCTGGAAGATGACCCCTGCCATTGAAAGTCCAGCTCCTACCAATCCTGCCAGCAGAATCCTTGGGAGACGAAGGGAAAGAAGAATCATCTCCTCAACCTCTCTTTCTTTTTCTCCGGACTCCAATAAAGAATGAAAAAGAATGGTGATCGTCTGGTGAGGTTTAATCTTCACACTTCCCATGGTGATCGAAAATAGAATGACCAACAGGAGAAGGAGACTCAAAAGGGAGGAGATGGTGATCACTTTTTTCAGGGTTAAAGTCTTCATTTAGACTCCTTTTCGGAACCCCTGGGCCTCATTCTCTCCGGATGGATAAATTTCGCCATTTCTTCAAGACCTTCAATGAGTCTTGGAGAAGGTCGATCGATGAGGTCTGAATGGATGAGATGGATTCGACCCTCCTTCACTGCGGGGAGGGATTTCCACCGACGCCATTCCGAAATGACCCGCTCGTAATCTCCCGTAGGGTTCATCGTGCTTATGATAATCACTTCAGGGGCCCTTCGAAGCACTTCCTCTCTTCCGAATCGAGGATACATCTGCCTCTCCTCTCCCGCGATATTTTTCCCTCCTGCCAGACGAATAAGATCATCAGCGAAACTTCCCTTTCCCACGGTGACCAGGGGAGCCTCCCCAATCTGAAGAAACACACGGGGGCGAGGAAGAAGGCCTGTCCTTTCTACGACCTTTTGCTTTCGTTCTTCCATCTCCCGGATGATAAACCGTGCTTTTTCCTCACGATGAACGATCTGCCCAATATGAAGGATACTCTTAAGAACATCGTCAAATTTTTTGGGAAAGATCACATAGGTTGGAATCCCCAATCCCTCCAGACGATTCACCATCTCCCTTGTGTTTCCCGCTCCAGTGGCGATGATGAGATCAGGTTTAAGGGAAAGAATCCTTTCAACATCAAGGCTGATATAGCTTCCGACACGAACCTTTTCTTTGACCTTCTCAGGGTAATTGCAATTCAGGGTCACCCCTACAATCTCTTCCTCCAACCCAAGAGCAAATAGAACCTCTGTAATATTGGGAGCCAGGGAGATGATCCTGTGAGGAGGTGATGGAATAGAAACTTTCCTTCCCACCTCATCAATAAAGATTGAAACGGGAAAAGCCGATTTTATCTCAAAATGGAGAGAGAGGATGATCCCGAGAAAGAAGAAAATCCGGAAGCTCTTACCATATGGGAGAGATAGATTACCATTTTTCATTGGAGTTGAAATTTGATCGGGATATTGACCCGGAAGGGGACCCGCTCCTCTCCCTTTTGGGCAGGAGTAAATCTCCATCTTTTTATCGTTTCGATAGCGGATCGATCAAGGATTTCATAACCCGAAGAACGTCGGATCTCAATTTCTCCAACCCGTCCATTGGTGAGGACTTCCACTCTCAATATCACTTCCCCTTCATATCCCTTTTTTCTGGCTTCCCTTGGATAGATGGGTTTTGGATTCTCAACATATCGAGGATAAATCAAGTCGATCTCTTTTTTTGCGAACGTATTGCCCTTGAGGGAATCGAAGTGGATTTCGGATGAGGGAAATTGGGAAGTGTGGACCTCCGGTTTTTTCTCCTCTTCAGTGTTTTCAACTTTTCCGGTTCTCTCTTCTATCCTTATACTTTTTTCCCCTATCGGGTTATTTTCTGCTTCTGAGTTAATTTTTAACGGGATGGTGTTTTCACTGGTGAGGTGGTCTTCGATGGGAAGATAGATTTCTCCCATTGGATCGAAAGGTTCCTTTGAGGAGATCCCATAGGTCTTCTCTTCAATAATGAGAAACTGAGAAGGTTCAGGCTTAAAGGGGACTGGGTGAATGGGGTTTTCTTTGGATTGGGGAGGATCGGGAGGTTCCTGTTTCAGTGATGCTTTCTGAATCGGAACCGTCTTGGGTTGAGGTCTACTCACGACTTTTGAGAGAAAGACTTCAGGGGGTGGGGAGTAGGGAGAGGAAGGGGTTAAATCTAAATCCGAAAAGAGGAATGTAAAAAGAAAGAGAAAGATGAGGTGAATCCCTAAAGAGAGGAAGGTATATATTTTTAATCCTTTCAATTTTTTCATCTCCCGAACACTCATCTTAAAAGGGAAAACAAAAAGCCCGATCTTCAGTTGAAGACCGGGCTTTTAATTCATCCTTCCCTTCACGGTCTCCCACCGAAGACCTTTAGTGAAGCGTATTCAGGCAGGTTTTCTGACTTACGGATCGTTCTACTTCCTGCCCCTTCCCAGTCTATTGGGTTTAGACCAGTGGTCTATGGCAGGTTTCGTCCCCGATTACAGCGGCGTGGCCGTCCTCGATTTTCACGAGGTTCCCTTTTAGGTTCAAGACCACCTGAATACGGATTTTTTTATTTTATATCATAAATGAACCAGGAAAGCAAACGATGAAATAAAATTGACAGTCCGGGAAAATTGTAGTATTTTTAATTTGATAAAAAGAGGGGCTTAACCCCTCTTTCCTATTTTAACCCTGAGTGTGAAATTAAATGAGGGAACTCCTCTCTTTCGTTTCCAAGCCGAGCAGGTATGTGGGGCAGGAGATCAACTCTATTCGAAAAGATCTCTCTACCGTGAAACTCAAACTCTGTCTTGCCTTTCCGGATGTTTACGAAATAGGGATGTCCCATCTGGGGATTCAAATTCTTTATTCCCTTCTTAACCAGAGAAAAGAGATCGCATGTGAGAGGGTTTTTGCCCCCTGGATCGATATGGAGCGACTTCTGAAAGAGAAAAGGATTCCCCTATCCTCCCTTGAGTCCTCTCTCCCCCTTTCCCAATTCGATGTGGTGGGCTTTTCTCTTCAATACGAACTTTCTTTTACCAATGTTCTTAATATGCTTGAGCTTTCCCATCTTCCCCTTCTCTCGAAGGATCGAGATGAAAGATTTCCACTGGTCATCGCCGGAGGACCTACCAGTTTTAATCCCCTGCCAGTCGCTGACTTTTTTGATGCCTTTGTGATCGGAGATGGAGAAGAGATCATTCTCGAACTTGCTGATTTAGTCATCCAGTGGAAAACCTCGGGAGGGAAAAAGGATGAACTTCTAAAACTCCTTTCCCAACTGGAAGGGGTTTACGTTCCCAGTCTCCATCAAGGGGAGCGAGTTCGAAAAAGGATTCTCTCAGATCTTCAAAGAGCTTCCTTCCCAATCTCTCCGATCGTTCCCTATATGAGAGTCGTTCATGATCGCCTCGGTCTCGAGATTGCTCGAGGATGCAAGAGGGGCTGTCGTTTCTGTGAGGCGGGATTCATCTATCGACCTTATCGAGAGAGAAGTCCAGACACTATAAAAGAACTCCTGAAACAATCCCTCCCACGGACAGGATACGAGGAGTTTTCCCTCCTCTCTCTCAGTGCCGGAGATTATTCTTCTATAGCTCCCCTTCTTTCTACCCTCATGAGTTGTTATGAATCAGAGAGGATAGCGATCTCACTTCCCTCCTTAAGAATAGAAAGTATCGTTGGACAATTGGCCAAGGAGATTCAAAGGGTTCGAAAGACAGGGTTCACCCTTGCCCCCGAAGCGGCCACTGAACGAATGAGAAGGGTCATCAATAAAGAGATGGATGAGGAAATTCTCTATCAGGGACTTCATGACCTTTTCTCCAAAGGATGGAAGAATGTGAAACTCTACTTTATGATCGGTCTTCCCACGGAAAGGGACGAGGATCTGGAAGCCATCTTAACCCTCTCCCATCGGCTCGCTTTATTGGGGGAGAGGCAGAAAGTATACCCCAATATCAGTATCAGTATATCTTCTTTTGTCCCAAAGCCTCATACCCCTTTTCAGTGGACCCCACAGATTTCTCTCGAGGAAATGGAGGAGAAACTCCAGTTTCTTAAAAAAGGCATAAAAAAGAAGCTCCGATTAAAATGGCAAGACCCTCATCTGAGTTATTTGGAAGCCATCTTTTCTATGGGAGATCAAAGGCTCTCACGGGTTCTACTGGAGGCCCATCGATTGGGGTGCCGGTTTGATGGATGGAGCGATCAGTTTCATTTTGATCGATGGAGAGAGGCCTTTGAGAGAGCAGGGATCGACCCAGAGGGATATAGACAAGCCAGGACCCTCCTCGACCCCCTTCCCTGGTCCTTCATCGATACAGGGGTGAAGGTCCATTTCCTCTGGGAAGAATATCAAAAAGGGATGCGAGAAGAGAGGACCCTTCCCTGTGAGAGGGGAAATTGTCATCGTTGTGGTGTTTGTGACGGTCATGAAGTGACTGTGAAAGAATATGAATGGAAGGAAGATTTTTCAGGGAGATTGGGGAGGTCTCGAAGAGGAGAAGATCGAAAGAAATTGATCAAAAGGAAATTTCGATTAACATTTACCAAAAAAGGAGATCTTCGATTTCTCAGCCATCTTGAACTTGCCCGTCTTTTTTCACGTGCAGCCAGGCGAGCCAATCTTCCCCTTTGCTACTCTGAAGGGTTTCATCCTATGCCTCGAATCATTTTTGAAAAGGCCCTGCCGGTGGGGGTGGAGAGCCTCAGCGAGAAAGTGGATATCGAATTGGAGGGGAGAATATTTTCAGAGGAGATAAAGGAGAGATTAAATCAAACCCTTCCCAAAGGAATTGAGATCCTGGAAGTAAAAGAACTCCCCCTCTCTCTTCCCTCCTCCCCTCCAATTCATCGGGTGACCTACTGGATCCCTTTAGATCATCTTTTTACAAAAGAAGATCTTTGGTCAAAAATTCAAAAGCGCTGGGAAAAAGGGGAATTGTTTATTATTCAGAAGAGGAAGGGAAGGAAGAGAAGATTGGACCTCCTCCCGCTCATAGAAAAGATAGACCTGAAGGAGGATCAAGGAGCGGGATTTGGGATTCTACTGGTTCTTCGAAGTTCAGGTGGAAAGATGGCTAAACCCCATGAGGTATTGGAAGCTCTCCTGGGTTTGGAGGGAGAAGCGCTGGCCCAATGTAAAGTCGTCAAGCTGGAGTAAGATAGGAGAATCCCCTATGGTCAATGAATTGATTATCAATGTGAAGCCATGGGAAACGAGGGTCGCTTTCATTGAGGATCGAGTTCTTTCAGAGCTCTTCATCGAGCGAACCAAGGATAGAGGGATCATCGGGAATATCTATAAAGGGAAAGTGATCAAGGTTCTTCCCGGAATGCAGGCTGCTTTTGTGGATATCGGGTTGGAGAAGGCCGCCTTTCTTTATGTCTTGGATGCCTATGGAGCAATGGAAATGTTTGAAGAGATGGGTTTTTCATGGATAGAAATGCCTCCCTCCTCTTCCGGTCCTCCTTTTCCGATCGAGGAGATCCTCTCCGAGGGACAGGAGATTGTGGTCCAGGTTTCAAAAGAACCGCTTGGCACAAAAGGGACTCGGATTACCTCTCATATTACCCTCCCTGGTCGTTATTTGGTCCTCATGCCCATGGTAGATCATGTAGGTGTCTCAAGAAAGATTAAAGATGAAAAAGAGCGACGAAGGCTTAAAGAGATTGTCCAGAGCATGAAACCTCCAACGAGCGGGTTTATCGTTCGGACTGCCAGTGAAGGGGCAGAGGCTGAAGAGATTCGAAATGATATGGAATTCCTCCTTCAGCTATGGCGTAATATTCAAAGAAAGAAAGAGAATGTCACGGCCCCCTGTCTTCTCTATAGCGACCTCACCCTGATCCTTCGGGTCCTTCGAGACATGCTCTCTCCTCAGATCCATCGAATCGTTGTGGATTCAAGAGAAGAGTATGAGAATATCCTTTCTTTTATCAGTACCTATATGCCTAAACAAAAGTATGAAGTCGTCCTCTATGAAGAGAAGGAACCCATCTTTGATGCCTATGGGATTGAAATGGAAATTGATAAGCTCTTACAAAGAAAGGTCTGGCTCAAATCGGGAGGCTATATCGTGATCGATATGAGTGAGGCCTTAGTGGCGATTGATGTCAATACGGGAAAATATGTAGGGAAGAGAAACGTGGCGGATACCATCCTTAAAACCAATCTGGAGGCGGCAAAAGAGATTGCTTATCAGTTGAGGGTTCGAAATATTGGAGGAATTATCATTATTGACTTCATTGATATGGAGAGAGAGGGAGATCGAGAGAAGGTGATTCAAGCCCTCGAAGAGGCTCTCAAGAAAGATCGACAAAAGACGACTATTTTTAAGATCTCTGAATTGGGGTTGGTTGAAATGACTCGCAAACGGACCCGGGAAAATCTCTCGAGAATTCTGGGAGAATCCTGTCCTTACTGTGAAGGCTCGGGGATGGTCAAGTCGAAAACCACCGTCTGCTATGATATCTTCCGCGAAATCGAGAGAACGGCCTCTCATTTAGGGGGAAATAATATCTTGGTAGAAGCCAATCCTGATGTGGCGGATATGCTCTATGAGGAGGAGAGACCAGGGGTGGAGGAATTGGAACGAAAATTGAAAAAAAAGATTGTCATCAAAGGAAAAACAGGTTTTCATCAGGAGCAATTCAATATCGTTGAGATTTGACAAAGACCATTAAATCATTTAATATTTTTTGTTAAAAAATCCGGAGGATCGGGATGTTTGCCGTGCTTAAAACTGGAGGAAAGGAGTACAGGGTTTCCAAAGGGGATATCATCCGAGTCGAGAGGTTAGAAGGAAATCCAGGCGATTCTGTTACCTTCAAAGAGATTCTGATGGTTGGTGAAGGGGATAAGATTCAGATAGGAAATCCTATTGTGAATCATGCAATGGTCGTCGGAGAGATTATTCAGCAGGCAAAAGGGAAGAAGGTTCTGACCTACAAGATGAAAAGGAGAAAGAATTACCGTCGAATGAAAGGTCATCGTCAACACTACACCTATTTGAAGATTAATGAGATCATGATCCAATAGGTTGGAGGGAGATTTATGGCTCACAAAAAGGCAGGAGGAAGCTCAAGGAATGGAAGGGATAGCCCAGGACAGCGCCTTGGGGTGAAACGCTTTGGGGGTCAATGGGTTAAGGCAGGGAATATTCTGGTCAGGCAGAAAGGGACCCGGATCTTTCCCGGCGCAAATGTAGGGATGGGGAAAGATTTTACCCTCTTTGCTAAGATCGATGGATTTGTCGTATATGGACAGAAAGGGGGAGATAAAAAGATAGTCAGTGTGTCCCCGACCCTTTAAGCCTCCTTCCGGATTGGGTGGTCATTTAGATTGAAATGACGTTAAATGAAATTTGTGGATGAAGCTAAAATTTTGGTAAAAGGAGGCGATGGGGGAGATGGGTGTGTCAGTTTCAGGAGAGAGAAGTTTATTCCCAAAGGGGGTCCAGACGGAGGGGATGGAGGAAAAGGGGGGGATGTAATCCTCCAGGCAGATGGACAACTTTCCACACTCCTTGATCTTACCTACCTTCAATATTTTCGAGCCCAAAAAGGAAGTCACGGGAAAGGAAAGAATCAGACCGGAAAGGATGGAGAGGACCTGATCGTCCGGGTTCCAGTGGGAACTTTAGTCAGGGATGGAGAGACGGGAGAGGTTCTTCAAGATTTAATCTTCGATGGCCAGAGATTCATAGCAGCCCGGGGAGGACGGGGAGGAAGAGGGAATGCCAGGTTTGCAACTCCCACTCACCGAACTCCCCGTCATGCCGAAAAAGGAGAGAAAGGAGAGGTTCGGTGGCTTCGCCTGGAACTAAAGCTTCTTGCGGATGTGGGTCTCATCGGATATCCTAATGTAGGAAAATCTACTCTTCTCTCTAAGATCTCTTCTGCGAGGCCTAAGATCGCCGATTATCCTTTCACCACGCTAATTCCCAATTTGGGGGTCGTCAGGAGAGAAGAAGGAAGATCTTTTGTCGTTGCAGATATTCCCGGACTCATTGAGGGGGCCTCTCAAGGTGCAGGTTTAGGATTGACTTTTCTCCGGCACATCGAACGAACTCGACTCCTGGTCCACCTTTTAGAGGTCACCGAAGAGAAACACCGGAGTCCTATTCGAGATTTTGAGACTCTTAATAAAGAATTGAAAGCCTATCATCCTTCCTTGGCCGAAAAGAAACAGTTGGTCGTCCTCAATAAGATCGATCTTTCTTATGTTCGGGAGAGAGCCGAAGAGATAAGAAATCAATTCGAGAGGATAGGGTATCCCCTCTATCTGATTTCTGGGAAGACCGGGGAGGGGGTGGAGGAGTTGATGGAAATCCTCTCGAAATTATTAGATTCTGGATAACCGAACCATAGGATTTAAAATTGGCGATCAAAATTTTATAATTAAATTTAGATGTCTCTGAAAGAAGAAGGATGGGAAAGAAGGTAGGTCTTTTCGGAGGAACTTTCAACCCTATTCACTTTGGACATCTAAGGGGAGCAGAGGAGGTTCGGGAGGCCTTTGAGCTGGAGGAGATTATTTTTATTCCTGCCTCCATTCCCCCTCATAAGGTTTCCGAAAAGATAGCGGAAGCCCGGTATCGTTTAGAGATGGTACGGTTGGCCATTTCTGGAAACCCATTTTTCACTCTCTCTGATATTGAAATTAGAAGACCTGGGACATCTTATTCGATTGATACGATCCGGTATTTCAAAGAGAACTATTTATGGAACCTTTATTTTATTTTAGGGAGCGATGCCTTTGAAGAGATAGAAACCTGGAGAGAGTATCAAACCCTTTTTACCCTGTGCGATTTCATTGTAATGGTAAGACCGGGACTGGAATACAATTCTTTCACGTTCCCTCTTCCGACTTCTCTTCGGGACCATTTTCGTCCCGGAGGGGACAATGGACGGTGGGTCCATTCTTCCGGTCATTCCCTCTTTCTTAAAGAGATCACATTTCTCGATATTTCCTCTACAAAGATCAGAGAAAACATTGCCCATGGGAGATCTGTCAGATACCTTCTTCCACCCCAGGTGGAGAGTTACATTAAGGAATGTGGACTCTATCGGAAGCTCGGAGAGGAGGTTTAGTTAATCTTTTTGTTGCGATCGGTTTATTTTCTGTTATAATGCTACACCTAAATTGATGCTCCAGGAGGATATGAATCCAGACTCGAAGACCAAATTGACCCTTTGCATCAAGGCAGCGATTGAGAAAAAAGCCCTTGACCCTGTTCTTTTGGAGTTGAAAGGGCTCTCTTCTGTCACGGATTATTTCCTCCTATTTACCGGGAAATCGGACCGTCAGGTCCAGGCGATTGCCCAGGCGATTGAAGAGGAGCTGAAAAAAAGGGGGATCACTCCTCTGGGACAGGAAGGAACAGAACAGGGGAGGTGGATCCTTATGGATTATGAGGATGTGGTCGTCCATATTTTCCTCGAACCTGTTCGAAAATTTTATGATCTCGAGGGGCTCTGGATTGAGGCCCCCCGAATCGATTTAATTAAAGGAGTAGATCTCGACGATGGGACAAGGAGAGCAGAGAAAAGAACTCGATAAAAAAACGTTGGAGCGATTTAAAAAGATCCTTCTCAAGGAAAGGGAACAAATCGTGGGGGAGGTCATCCAGACCTATAAATCCTCTCAAGAAGTTGGACAGGATGGGATTCAGGATATCGGAGATGAAGCCTCCAATATCTATAATAAGCAGATCTTAATGAGTCTCAATGAGAGTGAACGATTAAGGCTTCAAGAAGTGGACGAAGCCCTCGATCGGATTGAGAATGGAACTTATGGAATTTGCGAGGAGTGCGGAGGTCCCATTAGTTTAAAACGACTGGAGGTAAGACCCGTGGCCAAATACTGTGTTCCCTGTTTGACCAAACTGGAGAAAGGGAGATAGAAAATGTGGACAAAATTATTATTGATTATCATTCTCATCCTCATCTCCCTTTTCTGCTGGATTTCCCTCATCAACCCAGTCGATTTAGAATTTCATTTTTTTGGAAAGGTGATTCCAACCAACCTTTCGACCCTGATGATCACCTCCTTCGTTTTGGGAGCCATGCTGGTCTTTATTAGCACTCTTGCCCGGGATGTTAGGAGGGCGGTGGAACAGTATCGCCAGTCCCGAAAAAGGAAGAAGGAGGAGGCCCTTCGAGAGGAATTGAATCGTGGAATGGAGTATTTTCTTCGCGGGGATCTCCAAAAGGCCAAGAATCACTTTTTGGAGATCCTTAAATCCGACCCTCTTCAGATCGACCTCTATCTCAGGCTTTCAGAGATTGCCCTCAAGGAGAAAAAGGAGGAGGAGGCCCTACGGTGGCTTGAGAGAGGAAGGCTCTATGATCCCAGAAATATCAATCTCCTATTGATGGAATCTGAAATTAATCACCGAATGGGACGGAGGGAAGAAGCGATTCAGGCCTTAAGTCGAGCGATTCGGTTGGATGAGACCAATCTCAATGCCCTAAAGAGCTTGAGAGAATTATATCAGCAAAGCCAGAAATGGGAAGAGGCGATTCAAATCCAGAAGACCATTCTCAAACTCACCAAGGGAAAAGGGGCTGAAGAGGAGGAGAAGCTCTATCTTTTAGGACTAACCTATGAACGTAGCCGTCACCTTTTCGAACAGAAGGATGGAAAGTCACTGGAGGAAGCCCTCAAAACCGCCAAAGAACTGATTCGAGAGGATAAGAGTTTTCAGCCTGGATTTTTGCTCTTAGGGGATATTTATCGCCAAATGGGGAAAACAAATTCCGCGAGGAAGGTATGGAGAAAAAGTTTTAAGCGATTTAAATCCATTCCGTTCCTCCTCCGGCTGGAAGAATTCTATTTGAATGAAGAGGATCCAGGCAGCCTCCTTCAGCTTTACCAGAACACCATGGCCGAAGATCCCGACAATTGGCTGCTATCCTTCTTTTATGCAAAACTCTGTTTAAGGTTAGAGATGCTTGATGAAGCCCAGGAGGTGATTCAAGAGATCAGCTTGCGAAAAAAGGACTTTCCTGCCCTTCACAGACTCCTGGCAGAACTCTATCTTCATAGGAAAGACTTTAGCCGAGCAGCCCAGGAATTTGAAAAAACCTTCGAACTTAGCGGTATGGTCTACTTTCCTTTCCGGTGCAAGGTTTGTAAAAGGGAATCTAAAGAATGGCAGGCCTTCTGTCCTCAATGCTATCACTGGAATACCTATACCATTGAAGAAGGTGAGGAAAAGCCTTCTCTTTCTATTTCTCCTTTTCATCCTGAACCCATGGGGGTTCATATGGAGTCTTTTAAGATTCCCCTCCGAAGATAAAAGGAATGTTTTGGTCCTTTCAAAAACTCCTCCATTTTCTGGTTCCTTCGCCATGTCCATGTTGTAAGAAATTTTTAGAAGAAAAAGAAAGGGGAATCTGTTCATCCTGCCTGTCAACGATTCGGTGGATTGGACCGCCCTTCTGCTCTGTCTGTGGAGTTCCGTTTCTCTCGCTCCAGGTGGAAAACCACACCTGTGGTCCATGTACCCTTCAAAAGAGATCTTTCCATATGGCCAGGGCATTGGGATACTATGAAGGAACCCTCCGTCTGGCTATCCATCAATGGAAGTATCAGGAGAAAACCTCCCTTACCTCTTTTTTTGGAGAGAAGATGGTGGAAGGATTCTTTCAATACTGGAATCCTTCTGCCATCGACCTCCTTCTTCCGGTACCTCTTCATCCCAATCGCTTAAGGGAAAGGGGGTTTAATCAATCCCTTCTTCTCGCGAAGGCGTTGAGCCGTCAAACAGGGATCCCTTATCGGAAGAGGTTACTCCAAAAGATCAAACCCACCCCTCCCCTGATGGAACTCCGTTCCAGAGAGAGGGAAAGAGTGATCAAGGGGGCCTTTCGAGTCATGAAGAAAGAGGAAATCGAAGGAAAGTCGATTCTTCTCGTAGATGATGTTTATACCACAGGGGCTACCGTCAATGAATGTGCCAAGGTTCTTTTAGCCGGGGGAGCAGCTCGGGTGGATGTCTTAACCCTCGCCCATGCGATCAGGGGTGTTTGAGGGAAGATGGGTCAGAAGAGAATTCCCCTTCTATGGATTCTCATTTCTATTTTTGGATTGGGGATACTCCTTCTCCTTACGATCTATCATCTTGCCGATCCTGCCATTTTTGAAGAGGGCCTGAAGAGAACGATTTCTGATCATCTTCAGCAAGAAGTTTCCTTTGAAAAGACAAAATTGAAACTCTGGGGAGGGATAGGAATCTCCTTCGAGAATTTTAGGGTCAAGGACCCCTCCACCGCCGGTGACCTTTTTCGTTCTAAGAGGTTGATCTTCCACTTAAGGATTCTCCCTCTTTTGAAAAAAGAGATCAAATGGAAACGAATTCTCTTGGATCGTCCCTTTTTCCGCATTGTCAGAGATAAGGAGGGGGAGATCCATCTCTTTCCTCTCACCATAAAAAAAGGGGAAGTCGAGGGATCCAGGCAGAGAGTCCTTCAAATTCTTTCATCTTTTTTTGGAGGCTCATTGACGATTCAAAATGGGGAGGTTTCATTTATCGATGAGAGCCTGAGTGAGGTGACCCCATTCTTTAAGATCCGATCCTTTCAACTTCGCCTTTCAAGGATCTCTTTTCAAGAGCCCTTTCCTTTTCAAATTCGAGGCAATATCCTCCATGGATTGCGAGAGGGCCAATTTGCTCTCTCCGGGATGATCGAGAATATTCCCGAAGAGAGGATCGTCTCCAATGGAAAGATGAGAGCCGAGGTAGAACTTCAAGGGATCGATGTTTTTCATTTCTGGCCCTATTTAAGGAGTATCCTCCCTATGGAAAAGGTCAAGGGGATTCTTAACCTAAAAGGGAGCTTTCAGGGGAGGCTTTCTGGTCCCTTTAAAGCGAAAGCGAAGGTTCAATTCAAAGAGGTTACCTATGAGCATTCAAAAGTCTTCTACTATTCCTTCCATCCACCATGGGTGAATATCGATGTGGTTGCTGAATATGATCGGAAGAACCTTCATGTTTCTCAATGCTCTGTTGAATTACCAGAAATTAAAGTAAAGGCAAAGGGGGTGATTTATGGAATCGGGACAGGGGAAATGGGAATAAGGGCCGAGGCTCAGAGCACTCCTTTTGAGATTGCAGAAGGAAGGAAATTTATTCCTTTTAAAATCATTACGCCAAAGGTCTCCGATCCTCTTTTTCGGGGAGAAGGCAGTGGCCAGGCCCAGATCCTATCTGTTAGGCTTTCTGGAAGGCTCCCCGAGATCGATCAATGTGATCAGTTGAAGAACGCCCATGTCCTTTCCATTGAAATGAGGGTTCAGGGAGTCCGATTAAAACTGCCATGGGATCTTCCTCCCCTCGAGGGAGTGAGGGCCCATCTTCTTTTCAAGAATGGGCATCTTATGATTAACGAGGCAGAAGGCCGATTTCTTCACTCTTGGATCGATCGAGCTCGGGGAACTTTTTATGAACTTCTCCAGATTCCGATCCTCGAAATGGACTGGGAGGGACGATTCGATCTCCATGATCTTCTCATTCTCTCCAAATACCAGCCGTTTTCTGATGGGTTTCCAAAGGAACTTTTGCCGATCACCCTTCTCTACGGGAAAGCAACGTATCACGTCCATTTTAAAGGAAGATTAGTTCCCCCCTTAAGATTCGATCATCAAGGAGACTACAAGCTCTCTAATGTTCGCGTGAATCATTCTCAAATTCCCCTTCCTGTTTGGATCGAAGAAGGGAAGGTCAGTCTATCCAATACCCATCTTCGATGGTCAGGGGGGAAGGTGGTCTTTGGAAATTCTTTATTATGGATGGAAGGACTCTGGGAGGAGAAAAAGTTTTTTGAGATGACGACCCGTGGAAGGATCGATCTTAAAGATCTCGTCGCCCTCTCCGGGTTGCCTCTCTTCCCCGAGAGATTGCGATCAAAAAGAAAGGAGTTCGAAGGTCTTTCGGGAGTCGGAGATCTCTTCATAAAACTGAGAGGGAAGAATCTTAGAGATTTAATCTCCTATGAAATTGAATTTAAACCCCAGAGGGTCTCTTTCTCGTTTGCTGGATCTCCCACTCCAATTCTCTTTAAAGAAGGGACCATTGCTTTCTCCCCTTCAGGGATTCACTTCCTAAAAATAAGGCTTCGACATGAAAACGACTCCCTCCTTATTGATGGAAAGATTAAGGAGAATCGGTTGGAATTGAATACCTCTGGAGAGGTCCAGGTAAAAAACCTTAAAAGTCTTTTTCAATTTCCTTTCCTCCCGGACTCTTTAAAACGTTCCATAGCAGAGTTTGAGCCAATGGGTGGGAGCTTACAAGTCAGACTTCAGTGGAAGGGAGAAAGGGGAGTCTTAGAATACGGGATCGAACATGGAGAGATTCGATTCAAGGAACTCTCATTTCAACATCCGAATCTTCCTCTTCCTCTCCTGGGAGGAGAGGGGGTCGTCTTCTTTACACCCAAAGAGGTTCGAGTAGAAGAAGGGAAGGCCACATTGGGAGAGTATCCCTTCACCCTTTCTCTGAGCTGTTCTCGGTATCCCACCACAGGGGCGAAGTCAAGCACTCCAAATGAGCCTTCGAAGCGAGAGATGGAGTTTCTCTTTCATTCTCCAAGGTTCGACGTTGACCTTCTCTTTCCAAAAAAGGAGAGGGAAGAACCTTTCTCCTTTTTAAAGATCAAGGAATGGCTCTCGAGATGGCTCATTCACGGGAAGGTCCTCATAGAGGATGGAAATTTCCAGGGTTTTCCATTTCATGAACTGAAGATGGAAATAAAAACATTAGATGAAAAACTCTTTATCCATCCCCTTCAGTTCAAGTCCAATGGGGGAGCCTTTTCAGCCTCAGGGTGGATGGAATCCTCCGACAGGGGAATCAGATTTGAACTCCATCCCCGGATCTATCATCTCGAGGTTCATCGATTTCTTCAAATCTTATTTCAAAGGGAAGAAAGGATCCTCCTCTCAGGAACCCTAACGTTGGATCCCTTCGATCTCAAGGGGGAAGGAGAGAATTTTCAAAAGGTCAAAGAGTCCCTATATGGAAATTTAAGGCTTGTCCTTGAAAAAGGGGTCATTGAAAGAGGAAACGTCCTGGCCAAGATTTTTTCTCTCCTCAATGTGTCTCAACTCTTCAAGGGAAGGGTCCCCGATTTGAAAACAAAAGGTCTTCCCTATCGATCCATCACTGCAAATATTCGAGTAAGAGAGGGGATAGCCTCTACTGAGGATCTTTTGGTCGAAAGCGATGCGATGAGAATCACCGTGGTCGGAAAGGTGGATCTGGGGAAGAATCTGATCGATGCCAGAGTTGGAATTCATCCATTGATCACAGTGGATACCTTGATCAGTCATATCCCCATCGCCGGTTACATCCTCACAGGAAAAGACAAGGCCTTCCTTTCCTATTTTTATGAGGTGAAAGGTAAGCTCGATAATCCGAAAGTGGAGGCCATTCCATTTAAAAGCATGGGGGAAGGGGTTTTAGGGATAGTGAAGCGTCTCCTTGAAACTCCCCTGAGACCCTTACAAAAATCTAAAGAGAATAAGGAATGAGAGGCTTCCATGTGACAAACGGAGGTTATCCTTTCTTTAAAGATTCTCGAGCTCGAAAGGCAGCTCCGAGGAGTGCGGTTCTTTCATTCATGATCACTTTTACTGGAATTTGAGCCATTAACTCAGAATACCTTCCTTTCTCCATAAAGGCCTTCATAAAGGTTCCCTCTTTCAGTTTCCAGAAGATTTTTGGGGCAATCCCTCCACCAAGATAGATTCCCCCTAAAGCCATGATGTGAAGGGCAAGGTTTCCAGCAGCGGCTCCATAAATAGAGGTGAAGAGTTCCAATGCCATTTCGCAAAATTTATCCTTCTTTTGCCTGGCCATTTCAGAGATGACCACGGCCGGATCGTTCTGTCGCATCATTTTTCTGAGCCAATGGGGTTCAGGACCACGCTTTTTGGAGTGTCTAAGGAATTGGTAGAGATGAAGGAGTCCTGATCCGGAAAGAATCCGTTCATAACTGACATGACCAAAACGTTTGGAAAGATACCGGAAAAGTTCAATCTCCAAGGGATTTCTGGGTCCAAATTCCACATGCCCCCCCTCTGAAGGGGAAGGGATATATTGTTTCCCATCCCAGAAAAGAATGGCTTCCCCGAGGCCTGTTCCCGGAGAGAGAAGCCCTATATTCCCCTGCCTCCTTATCCCCGGATTGAGGGTCCTTAAATCCCTCTTCTTCAGAAGAGAGATTCCATAGGCGTGAGCCAGAAGATCGTTGATGATCTCCAAATGCTGGATGGCAAACTTTCTTTTAAGCGAGGGAATATGAATGGTCCAAGGGAGATTGGTCAGTTTGATCTCCTTGGTGGTGATGGGGGCAGCAACTCCCAGACAGGCAGAATCTACTTTTCCCTCACCGGCCAAGAAATCTTCAAGGATGGGTTCTATTCCTTCATAGGTTCGACTCCAGTAGTTCCTTTCTTGAAGAAGGTGGAAGTGATTATCCTCCAAAGAAAAGAGAGCTAAACGGGTTTTTGTTCCTCCAATATCTCCTGCAAGAATCGTTTTCATCCCAATCTTTTATATCCAGACTTTTTATAGGAAGTCAATCCTCCACCCCTCTCTATTTTTTCCTTTCAAGAGGATTTGTTCCATACATGAGTGGAGATGACTTTCCAAAATTATTTGAGAGGAGATCCTGAATAAGTTATAAAATTAAAAATGGAACACTGGCGGCTTTTGGATACAGGACCTCGATCAGCAGCAGAAAATATGGCTCTTGATGAGGTTCTTCTGGAGAGCAGATCTGAAGGAAAGAGTCCCAATACGCTTCGTTTCCTCCAATTCTCCCATCCTTCAGTCCTTATTGGACACCATCAGAGTGTGGAAGAGGAAGTGAGACTGAATTACTGCAGGGCTCGAAAGATTGAAATCAATCGACGACTCACCGGTGGAGGGGCTCTTTACTGGGGGACCTCTGAACTGGGATGGGAGATCTATGTTTCTAAGAACCACCCGGCTATTCCTTCGAGGATC
The DNA here is from genome assembly GCA_938045955.1 of uncultured bacterium. Classification (GTDB taxonomy): domain Bacteria; phylum Desulfobacterota; class BSN033; order BSN033; family UBA1163; genus CALIBK01. The sequence goes on from CALIBK010000149.1 coordinate 20,628, forward strand.
GAAGATCTCTATCGGATCATGGGAGAGGCTACGGCCAACGGATTGCGCCGACTTGGATTGAAAGCCCATTTCCGACCCCGAAATGATGTGGAAGTGGGGGGGAGAAAGATCTCTGGGATGGGAGGGACGGAACTCTCCGGTGCCATTCTTTTTCAAGGAACTCTCCTTATCGATTTTGATGTGGATGAGATGCTCAAGGCCTTAAGGATTCCCACCGAGAAACTTCAGGATAAGGAGATTCAATCCGTAAAGGAAAGGGTGACCTGGGTCAGATGGGAATTGGGGAAATCCCCTACTTTAAATCAGATCAAAGGGGCTCTCATCAAAGGGTTTGAGGAGGTCTTAAAAGCCCGATTTATAGAGGGCTCTCTCACTTCGGAAGAAAACGATCAGCTCCGTCTCAAACTTCCCTATTTCTCGTCCCCCGAATACATCTTTAAGATCCGGGAGCCTCTCCCCAGGCAGAGAAGGATTACCTCTCTTCTCAAAGCCCCAGGGGGGTTCATCCGAATTTCTATGGTGGTGGATCAGAAGAGTAGAATCATCCGCCAGATCCTGATTACCGGAGACTTTTTCGTCCACCCGAGACGGGCGATCTATGACCTTGAAAGCCTTCTTAAAAATTCAAAGGCCGTTCCCTCCCACATGGAGGAAAATATTGAACGTTTCTTTTATGAGAAGAAACCGGTGATCCCCGGGGTTCAAAAGGATCACTTCGTCCATGCACTTGTTGAAGCCGTCCAAAAATTGGACTTACTTCCACATGGATTTGGGGAAGAAGAAACCAATCTTCTTTTTCCCGTGATCAAACCCATTTTAGAGGTAAAGAAGCCCGAAGTTCTTCTCCTTCCCTACTGTGCCAAAGAGATGGACTGTGAACTTAGATACCAAAAAGGTTGTGAAGAATGTGGAAGGTGTTCCATCGGGGATGCATTCGCCATGGCCAGGAGATTTAGGATGGATTCCTTCACCATTCAAAGTTATGAAGATCTGGAATCGACACTTCAATCTCTTAAACGATCGAAGGTCAGAGGATTTGTGGGTTCCTGTTGTGAACCATTTTATGGGAAACATCGTCCTGATTTTGAGAGGATCGGACTTCCTGGAATTCTGGTTGACCTTCAGAGAACGACCTGCTATGAGTTGGGGAAGGAAAGGGAGGCTCATCAGGGAAGATTTGAAAATCAGACCTCACTGAATCTTCCTCTTCTTGAAAGGGTTTTAGAATTAGCCCATGGATGAGACCATCCTTCAGGAGGTCTTTGATATTGTTGTGATCGGAGCGGGTCCAGGAGGGAGTGCCGCTGCACGGGTTGCTGCCCAGAAAGGGTTAAAGGTCCTTCTCCTGGATCAGAAGAGGCGCATCGGTCTTCCTGTTCAATGCGGGGAACTTGTGTCTCAATGGATCTATCCTTATCTTCATCCCGGTTCCAGATCAATCGTTCAGCCCATCGATTCCCTCATCCTCCATTTCCCTGACGGAATTCTTTACCCAATGAAGAGCCCAGGGTTCATGCTGGATCGGTCTATTTTTGATCAGGAGATGGTCTTAAAAGCCCTTCAGGCAGGGGCAAGGCTTCTCTTAGGGATAAAGGCGATCGGTCGAACTCCTGATGGGATAAAAGTCCGATGGAGGAGTAAAGAGGGGATTGTGAGATCGAAGGTAGTCATCGGGGCCGATGGGGTAAATTCAACAGTGAGGGGGTGGTCCACTCATCCTATCTTGAAGAGTTTGAGCGCTCTTCAATATGAGATCTACCTCCCGGAACCTCAATCCCATGGTGAGATCTTTTTTCATCCTGATTATGAAGGAGGATATGCCTGGTTTTTTCCAAAAGGGAAAGTGGCCAATGTAGGAATCGGAGTAATCCATCCAAAGACCTCTCTATTAAAAGACCTCCTTCATTCTTTTTTAGGTCAGCTCAGGGGATTGAAAAAGTTTAAGCAAATTGAAATTCTTTTTAAAACGGGCGGTTCGATCCCTTGTGAACCTCATCCTCTACCCGCCTTTGAGAATATCCTGTTGGTCGGGGATGCAGCAGGCCACTGCCATCCGGTCACAGGAGCCGGAATTCTCAATGCCATCCAAGGAGGAGAGATTGCAGGAAGAATCGCTGCCGAAGCCGTCCTCCGTCAGGATTTGGAATATCTGAACCATTACGAGAGGGAATGGGAAGAGGGTCTTGGAAATTCCCTTCTTTATGGAGTAGCCAAAAGGGAAAGACTTGAGAAGAACTGGAATAGATCCGGGATGGACTTTCAAGAATTAATTAGAAATTGCTGGACCGGATTTAAAGAGTATCATTTCGATCGAAGAAAGGGTCTTTTATGATTCAAAAGAATTCTCCTCAATGGATTCAAACAAGTTTAGCTGCTGCTATTACCCTTGGACTTCGGAATGGATCTTTCCATCGAAATGCAGAACTCAAGGGATTAAACTTCTTGCTTCATTATGAGGAAGGGTGTTTCGCGAAATGTTTTTTCTGTGGCCTTTCCCGGATAAGAAGTGAGGGGCCCAAAGGAAAGACCTTTATTCGGGTTGATTGGCCACTTTATCCCCTCGAGGAGATCCTCCCGAGAGTGAAGGAGAATCACCAAGTCAAGCGAATCTGTATCTCGATGATTACCCATCCGAAGGCCCACAAAGATACGCTCCAGATTCTTAGGAGATTCCGCGAGGAGACCACCCTTCCGATCAGCCTCCTCATTTCCCCCACACTCATCCACTCCCCTCAATCCATAAGAGAAATGAAGGAAGGAGGAGCTGATCGAATAGGGATTGCTATCGATGCAGCTACTCCGGAACTCTTCGACCGATTGAGAGGGCGGGGGGCAGGAGGTCCCCATCGGTGGGATCATTATTGGGAAGTCGTTCGAATGGCGGTGGAGGTTTTTGGCCGATTCTCTGTGGGAACCCATTTCATCGTAGGTCTGGGAGAGACGGAAAGAGAAATGGTCGAAGCGATTCAAAAGGCTCAGGAGCTGGGAGCCCACACCCATCTTTTCTCTTTCTTTCCGGAAAAAGGGAGTCCGATGGAAAACCATTGCCCTCCTCCTATTGATCGGTACCGAAGAATTCAACTCGCTCGCTGGATCATCAATCATGAGGGAGGCTCGCTCGAGCAGATGAAATTCGATGAAAAAGGGAAACTCATCGATTTTGGGATGGATATAGGTCCCCTGATTCAACTTGGAGAACCCTTCATGACCTCTGGGTGCCCGGGAAGGGACGGAAAAGTGGCCTGCAATCGACCATTTGGGAACGAACGGCCTTCGGATCCAATTCGGAACTTTCCTTTTGTTCCAGGGAAAGAGGATCTTGAAGAGATCAGGAGACAGTTGGGATTTTGAAAGATTTGAATGATCAGCTCAAGACTCTTATTCAAACCCCGTTGAAAGAGCTTCAGAGGGAGGCCTTTAGACTTCGAGCCCACCATTTTGGAAATCTTATCACTTTTTCCTTTCCCGGAATCGTCTCTTATTCAAATCCTCCCCACCCACTCTCTCAGAGTCGCTTTCCAGCCATCAGTATCACCGGGAGCCAATGCGAACTTCGGTGTAGCCATTGTCGGGGAAGGCTCCTTGAATCGATGATCCCCGCTGAAACCCCGGAGCTATTTTCGAAAACCATTGAGCAATTGCAATTGGCTGGAGCCCAGGGGATTCTGGTCAGCGGAGGAGCGAATCGAGAGGGAGAGGTCCCTTTGAGGAGTTTTATTCCTGCCATCCAAAGGCTAAAAGAAGTGGCTCCCCATTTTAAGGTCATTGTCCACACAGGACTTATTCAAAGAAAGGTGGCAGAAGAGTTAAGAGAGGCAAAGGTAGATCAGATTCTTATCGATGTGATTGGAGATGATGACACGATCCAGAAAATTTATCGCCTTCATAAGCGGGTGGAAGACTATGAGGAGATTCTATGGATGCTCAAGGAGACCGGCCATCGCCTCGCCCCTCACCTGATTATCGGGCACCACTTTGGGGAGATTAGAGGAGAATGGAGGGCCCTTGAGATGATCACCCGGGTTACGGTGGATTCTCTCGTTCTGGTCGTTATTAAGCCCCTTGATAAGAATTGGCCCATGAGGATTCCCTCCCCTCTGGAGGTTTCAAGGATTTCAGCGATTGCGCGAATTCTTAATCCTGGGATTCCTATTCGAATGGGCTGCATCCGACCGGCTCATTCCTCCAAAAAAGAGATGGAAAAAGGAGCCATTGACTCCGGAGTAAACACCATCGCCCTTCCCCTTCAGGGAACCATTGACTACGCCAAAGAGATCGGTCTCATAACCCAATTGACCGAAGTTTGTTGCAGTTTGGGTTAACTGGGAAACTTTTAGCGATATGAGGTGAATTGATTTTTTAATCCATACCACTTATTATACTCTTAGAATTCAATAGAAGAGAAGGAAAGACAATGAAGAGTCCAAAATATGTCTATCTTTTTGAGGAGGCAGATGGCAGGAATAAAAAGCTCTTCGGGGGTAAAGGAGCAGGCCTTGCAGAGATGACTCGAATGGGTCTTCCTGTTCCTCCTGGATTTATTGTCACCACCGAGGCCTGCCGTCATTACTATGAGAATAAGAAGAGACTCCCTAAGGGCCTGATGGAAGAGGTTCAGGAAAATATAAAGAGGATTGAGGAGAAGACGGGGAAAATCTTTGGAAACCCACAGAATCCACTTTTTTTCTCTGTTCGTTCCGGCGCAGCTATCTCCATGCCAGGAATGATGGATACCATCCTGAATCTGGGATTAAATGATGATACGGTGGAAGGGCTTATCCGAATCACTTCTGATGGAAGATTTGCCTTTGACGCCTTTCGTCGATTTATTCAGCTCTTCGGGAAGATCGCCTTAGGAGTGGATGAGAAAGAGTTTGATGAGATTCTGGAACGGACCAAACAGAAAGTGGGAGCCCTTTATGATACGGATCTTGATGCCGATCACCTCAAGGATATCTGTCATCAGTATCTTCTGTTGATCAAGAAGAAAAAAGGGATTCCTTTCCCTGAGGATCCTATGATTCAGCTGAGACTGGCGATCGAAGCGGTCTTTAAATCCTGGATGGGAAGAAGGGCTGTTGATTACCGGAGGGAATTTAACATCACCCCTGAGATGGCCGATGGAACCGCAGTCAATGTCTGTACGATGGTCTTTGGGAATATGGGGTTTGATTCCGCCACCGGAGTTGCTTTTACGCGCGACCCGGCCACAGGAGAGAACATCCTCTACGGAGAGTACCTGGTCAATGCCCAGGGGGAGGATGTAGTGGCCGGCATCCGGACTCCAAAACCCCTTCAAGAAATGAAGAAGGAGATGCCAAAGACCTATCGAGAGTTGGAGAGAGTAAGAAAAATACTGGAGGAGCATTTTAGAGAAGTCCAGGATTTCGAATTCACGGTGGAAAAGGGGAATCTCTATATTCTTCAGACAAGAAACGGAAAGCTGAATGCTCAGGCCATCGTCAGGACCTCCAAGGAGATGGTTCAGGAAAGACTGATCACCAAGGAACAGGCCGTCCTCCGGTTAAAACCTTCGGATTTAGAACAGCTTCTTCACAGACGGATCGACCCTAACTATAAAGGGAAGCCCATCGCCTCAGGATTAGCAGCCTCCCCGGGCGCTGCTTCGGGGAAGGCTGTCTTTGATGCAGATGAAGCGGAGCGATTGGGAAAGTTAGGGCATAAGGTCATTCTGGTGCGGGAAGAGACAAAGCCTGAAGACATTCATGGATTCTTCGCCTCTCAGGGGATTCTGACGAGTCGAGGAGGAAAAACCTCCCATGCTGCAGTGGTAGCTCGAGGGATGGGAAAACCCTGTGTTTCGGGATGTGAGGCTCTTCGCATTGATCCAAAGGAAAGAATAGCTACCATTGAGAATATTACGATTCGGGAGGGAGATCTAATTACCATCGATGGTTCGAAGGGAGAGGTCTATCTGGGGGAGGTGCCCACCGTGGAGCCTGAGATCAGCAAAGATCTCCTGACCCTTTTGAGCTGGGCAGATGAGATAAGAACCTTGGGGGTTCGGGCCAATGCAGATACACCCGAAGATGCTATTCGGGCGAGACAGATGGGAGCGGAAGGGATTGGCCTCTGTCGTACAGAACGAATGTTTAATGCGGTAGACCGACTTCCAATCGTTCGAGAGATGATCCTTGCAGGAGATAAGAAAAAGAGGGCAGAGGCTGTGGCAAAGCTTCTCCCCCTCCAGAAGGGCGATTTTAAAGAGATCTTTCGGGCCATGAAAGGGTTACCGGTGACGATTCGTCTCCTTGACCCTCCCCTCCACGAATTCCTTCCATCCGCTGAAGAGTTAGCCGAGGAGTTGAGAAATCTCGAGACTCTGGAGTCCGCCCTCGCCTCCATGGAGAATATCTCGGAGGCAATGAAGTACCTTGATACCCGCTCAAGAGAATCCTTAAAACTCCTTGAGCACGTGGCTTCCGATATTGCCGAAATTAAAGAAAAGAGATTGGATAAAAAACTGATCCGAAAACAACGAGAGACCCTCCGGAAGGTAAAAGAGATGATGGAAGTCAATCCCATGCTCGGGCATCGGGGAGTCAGGTTAGGAATTACTTACCCGGAGATCTATAAGATGCAGATTCAGGCCATTCTCGAAGCCGCAGCGGAATTAATCAAAGAGGGCTTGGAGGTGCAGCCTGAGATTATGGTTCCCCAGGTCTGTACCGCTCAGGAATTAAAATGGGTTTATCAATTAGCTAAAAAAGTCCAACGGGATGTAGAGAAACGATATGGAGTGAAGGTTCAATATAAATTTGGAACGATGATAGAAGTCGTCAGGGCCTGTATGAGGGCGGGCCGTTTGGCAGAAGTCGCGGATTTCTTCTCTTTTGGAACGAATGATCTCACCCAGGCCACCTTCTCCTTCTCAAGGGAGGATGCAGAGAATAAATTCCTTCCCCTCTATAACCAGTGGAAGATCCTCCAGGACAATCCCTTCGAGGTTCTGGATGTGAAAGGAGTTGGAAGACTGATGATGATTACGATTGAATGGGGAAGAAGAACAAAACCCGATTTAAAGATTGGAATCTGCGGGGAACATGGGGGGCATCCTGAATCCATCGAGTTCTGTCATTCCATTGGACTCTCTTACGTAAGCTGTTCGGTTCCGAGGCTCCCCATCGCTCGATTGGCCGCTGCTCATGCCAAACTGAAGGAACAGGAAAAAAAGAAGTCCACCACTGCCGACCTCGACTATACTAGTGTGTTATTTTAAATCCAGAAGTTTTCTATCCTTAACTCGAACATAACCTCGATGGGTGATCCGGAGATGAGGAATGGCAGGGGTGCTCAAGGTATCCACGGTGAGGATGGGTTTCTCCCACCTCACCCCATTCTCTCTTAAAGAGTCTTCAAGGTGCTTCATTTCTTCCTTTATTTTTTTCATCGGTTTTAAAGAAACCAGACCACAAAGCGGGGCAGGGAACTCTGAAACGACTTCCTTTCCAATGGCAAAGACACCACCCCCCTGGTTCTCTCTTAATCGCTCAATCACAGTATCCATCGACTCTGGATCATATCCAACGACAATCATGGCCGGGCTATCCCAGCTCATGGTGGTTCCATAAGCACCCCTCTGAAGGCCAAATCCCTTAAGAAGTCCCATAAAGGACCCCTCCTTATTAAGTCGATCAATTGCAAGAACCATGAGGATATCTTTTGAGGCTTCCGGGTCATCGAGATTGATGATCTTCTCCTGAGTGACCAGTCGAGTGACCAATTCCATGACCCTTACCTTTCCCTGGATCGGAAAGGGGTGAAGAAAAACCTTTCCAGGATTGACCGTATTAAACATCCGTTCAGGGAAATAAAAGGGTTTGGGTTCCACGAGGGATTTTCCCTCTTTGTAGATGACTTTCCCATCACAGAGAATTAACCGGGGAGAAAAGTCATCGAGGGCAGGAATAAGAACCAGATCTGCCATCTTTCCGGGAGAGATAGAGCCAATGACGGGGTCGAGACGAAAATGTTCTGCCACATTAAGGGTCACCATCTGATAAAGGATTCTGGGATCTATCCCTGATCGCAGTGCTCTTTTAATAGAAGCATCAAGATATCCTTCTTCTACAAAGTCTTGGGGGTCCACTCCATCGGTGCAAAGGATGAGCCTTCGAAAGTCCATCTTTCTATGAAAAATCCCTTGAACCGCAGGGAGTTCCCGCCGGATGGAACCCTCTCTGATCATTACCCAGTAACCGAGTCTAAGCCTTTTAAGGACTTCCTCTTCCGTGATGGGCTCATGACATGAGGAGAATCCATAAGTGGTATAAGCTTGGAGCTTACGGTCAGAGGCTCCTGCAGTATGACCCTCGATGACCTTTCCCAGGGGAGAGGTCATCGCAATCCATTCCCTTAGCCGTTCACTTTGGTTTCCCTCCAGAAACATATTTCCCCAGTAGATTTCTCCAATTCCCACACAACGGGAATCTTTGATAAAGAATAAGAATTCTTCCTTAGAGATTGCCATGACCTCCTCTGAAGGGGTGAGACCACAGACCGGAGGGAGTGTATAATAGAATCGAACAGGTTGTCCTTCAAAACCTTTGAGCGGATATTCGATTCCATCCCTTCCGGAGATCGCTGCCGTCTCCATCAGTTCAGTGACCACCGTGGTCACTCCCGTGGGGATAAGGTATCTGATAAACTCTTCAATTCCATAGCGATTGCAGACGGCATGGGTATGACCATCGATTAATCCTGGAAGAAGGACCATCCCCTCTGCGTCAATCTCAACCGTCTTTTCATCTTTAGAAGGATCTGAATCAGGTCCTACGTAAGCAATTCTCCTATCTTTAATCCAGACGGATTCCCGATCTGTTAGTTCCCTTGTAAAGACATTGAAAATCTTTCCTCCACGGATGATCAGGTCCGGAGGTCGTTCCCCTAAGGCCACCTCACTGAGGAGTTTCATCTTCTGTAATTCTTCCATTTTGACCTCCATCCCCTCTCTCCCTCTCCAAGGATTCATGAACCTTCTCCTGGTATTCCCTTTTTAGCTAAACTTTAATGCTAACTCCTCAAGTCTTTGAATTCGGTCTCGAATCTCCGCCGCTCGTTCAAACTCAAGCCGTCTTGCCGCCTCCATCATTTCTTTTTTTAATCTTTCAATTCTGAGGGGAATCTCTTTTAAAGAAAGATATTCCTCCTTCGCCTCTGAAACGACCGGGACCGTAAAGTAATCCGCCTCATAAATAGAACTTAAAATATCTCGAACCGATTTTTGGATACTCTGAGGAGTAATTCCATGGGTTTTGTTATACTCTTCCTGAATCCTCCTCCTTCGATTGGTCTCCGAGATAGCCTGGTTCATTGCCCCTGTTATTTTATCCGCATAAAGAATGACCTTTCCATTTATGTTTCTGGCGGCCCGGCCAAAGGTCTGGATGAGCGATTTCTCTGAACGAAGGAATCCTTCCTTATCTGCATCCAGGATGGCCACCAAGGAGACCTCTGGAAGATCCAAACCCTCTCTTAAAAGGTTGATCCCGATAAGGACATCGAACTTTCCTAATCGAAGGTCTCGGAGGATCTCCACCCGATCCAGAGTATCGATGTCTGAGTGGAGATATTTGACTCGAATCCCGAGATCCGAATAATATTCCGTGAGGTCTTCTGCCATTCGTTTCGTGAGGGTAGTGACCAGAACCCTTTCTTTTCGCTTCACCCGCTTCTGAATCTCCTCGAAAAGATCGTCCACCTGACTCGTAGCGGGTTTTACCTCGAGGAGAGGATCACTCAAACCCGTTGGACGAATGATCTGCTCGATGACTCTGCCCTGACTCTTCTCCATTTCATACTCACCGGGTGTGGCCGAAACGTAGATCACCTGATTCACCCGTTCTTCAAATTCCTCAAATCTGAGAGGACGATTATCCAGTGCAGAAGGGAGACGAAAGCCATACTCCACCAACGTCTCCTTCCTTGAACGATCCCCTCGATACATTCCAACAAGCTGAGGGATGGTCACATGACTTTCATCGATAAATAGAAGATAATCCTTAGGATAGTAGTCCAGAAGCGTGGGGGGAGGTTCCCCCGGTCTTCTCCCTGTGAGATGCCGGGAGTAGTTCTCGATCCCCTTGCAGTAGCCCAATTCTTGAAGCATCTCGAGGTCAAAGTTGGTCCTCTCTTCCAGTCTCTGAGCCTCAAGCAGACGATTCCGGGATTTAAACCAGGCCACCCGTTCGCGGAGTTCTTCCCGAATGGATCGGATGGCTTGATGGAGTTGATCGGCAGGAGTGACATAGTGGCTTCCCGGATAGATAGGAACTTTTTCCAGAGATTGAAGGGTTTTGCCCCTCAGGGGATCGATCTCTGAAAGGGCTTTGACTCGATCTCCTAAAAGTTCGATACGGATTGCCCGATTTTCTTCATGAGCAGGAAAAACATCGATCACATCACCTCGAACACGGAAGGTTCCCCTGTGAAAATCGAGATCGTTCCGCTCGTATAGAATCTCGACCAATTTAGAAAGGATTTCTTCTCTTGAAATCTCCATTCCTCTTTCAAGATAGAGGAGCATCCCGTGGTAGGCTTCTGGAGAACCCAATCCATAGATGCAGGAAACACTCGCCACAATGATCACGTCATTTCTCTCGAGAAGGGAACGCGTGGCGGCGTGACGCATCTTATCGATCTTTTCATTGATCTGAGTGTCTTTTTCAATATACGTATCGGTCGAGGGGATATAGGCTTCGGGTTGATAATAGTCATAGTAGCTGACAAAGAATTCGACGGCATTTTCTGGAAAAAGTTCTTTGAATTCTCCATAGAGCTGGGCCGCGAGGGTCTTATTGTGAGAAATTACCAGGGTAGGTTTTTGAACCCTTTCAATTACATTGGCCATCGTGAAGGTCTTTCCTGAACCCGTCACTCCCAGCAACACCTGATGACGGACTCCCTTCAAGACCCCTTCACTTAGAGCCTCAATGGCTTTCGGCTGATCTCCTTTCGGCTTAAATTCAGAAACCAGTCTAAATCGATTCACAAATTTTATTTTAAAATAAAATAGAGGGGGTGGAAAGGAGAATAGTCTTGAGGAATCAGGTCACATTGATTCGCTTAATACGAACTTTATTGAGATTAATCTCTCCGAGTCCGGATTCGGAGGCAAGTTTGATGAATTTGATCTCCTCGGGACGGAAGGGTTTTCCGGTTCTGGGATTTTTAAAGAAACCCGAAGCGTAAGCATCCACCGCGACAATATCCGTAGAGGTAATGACCTCTCCCGGAGATTCCACCTTTCCGGGTCCCTTGGGACCATTGGTGGTCAGAATCCGGATTGCGTCCATCACCACCAGGTCCGGTTTTCGAAGGGTATTAATATCTGCAATCGATTGATGGAGATCAATCTTATGGAGAAGTTCCATATCCCAGACAATTCCAATCAGGTTCTTCATTCCGAGGGTCAGCTCAGCGGCAAAGTGATGTTTCGGAATCGGGAAATTGATAAAGACATCGGCTTCAAGGACCTCTTTAAGAACCTCGGCATTCTTGAGTTTCTTCCCTTTGGAGATTTCCACTTTTTTATAGACATTCCTTCCATGTCCGGAGAGGACTTCTGCCCCTGCCTTCTGTCCGGCCTCTTTCAGACCTGTTCGAACGAAGGTGAATTGATGATTGTCACAGGTATGATCCCAGACCGCTACCCGAACGGCACCCGCCTCATAGCACATTTTGACCAGTGCGTAGAGAAGCTCTGGGTTATTGGTACAGGCCTGCTCCGGGGTTCTTGCCCAGGCGATATTGGCCTTGATCACCACTTTCTGACCCTTCTTGACAAACCGCCCCATTCCTCCGAGAGGAGCCATCGCGGCCTGAAGGAGTTGGGCTGGAGTTCCATTCTTCGCAATCACGAGATCCGGCTCCTCTGCTGCATGGACCAGCGTCCCGTAGAAGGGAAGTTTATTCCCTATTAAAGGAAGGGCCATGCCCAATGAGGCTCCTCTTATAAATTCTCTCCGATTCAATCTTTTCTTAAATAAATTCATCGATGGCTCTCCTCTCCCCTTTCCCCTAAGGATTTAGAATTAATTTGGTAGCACCCCGGTCCGTTCCAAACCAGACCCCGTCTCTATCTTCGGCTGTACAGAGAACCATATTACTCAGAAGTCCATCTGCCATGGTGAAGGATTCCCATTGCCGGGTCTCCAGATCGAAGATACTTACTCCATTTTCACGGCAGACAAAGACCCGCCCTCTGATCACTGCCATGGAGTTGATACCGCCATTTTTTAAAGGGTCTCTGGATTCGAATCTCTTCCAGCGATCTTCCCGAGGGTCATATTCAAAGAGGCCTCCACCACTTTCACCAGCCCAGATCCGATTCTCGACGATAATTAATGATTTGATTTCAGTCTCCCCTAATCCCTCTCCCTGAGAGTAATTTTTCCATCCCTTCTTTCCTTTGAGGAGCCTGCTCACCCCGCCATTCGTACCGACCCAGAGGGAATCAGATTGAACCAGAAGAGTATTCACGAAATTTCCTGAAAGCCCTTCTTGGGTCGAAAAAAATCTTTTCCAGGTCTCCGTTTTTTTATCCAGAGCATTTAATCCTTTCTCTGAACCCACCCATAAGGTATCTCCGTCCAGGGCCATGGAGATAATCTTTTTGGCACGACCATTATTGGTATTAAAGACCTTCCAAGGAGGTTGTCTTTCACGTTGATAATAGGAGATTCCCCCTCCCCTAAACCCATAAAAATGGGTTCCGAACCAGATTCGGTCCACATCCGGGAGAATCACCGTGACATGGTTATAGGGCAGGAGATTCTTCCAGTGGATGCTCACCCCATCATCCACCGGATCCATGGGTTCCCCTTTCGTCGTATAAGCTTTCAATAGGTTCTTGGAACGATCATAAAAAGTAGCTCCCCCCGCATAAGTTCCAAACCACAATTCATCCCCTTGAATAGCTATGGCGTAGACCATTTCCCCGGACAATCCCTCCTTTGGTGTCATCTGCTGAAAGCGAAGAGGTCTTTTTAAAGGAGCTGCAAAGAGAATGGGTGGAAGGACGAAAAGAATCAGGGTCAAAATAAAAAAAGGAAGATTATTTTTAAGTTTCATCTTTTTTGCCCGGATTTAAATTTTTTGGACAATTATGTCAATCTAAATTGAGCGATTTTTTTCTCGAAAATTTGATGAAAAACTTACTTGCAGGGCGATAAATCTTGGT
>CALIBK010000150.1 GCA_938045955.1 uncultured bacterium
TGAGCGATTTTTCACCATTAATTGAATCAAATATACTGGATTCCTGCTTCCGCAGGAATGACGACTGCCACCCGATGAATGAAAACGTCATTCCCGTGAAAACGGGAATCCAGAGTGGTTATCTTTAAATAATACCAAGAAATAATACCAAGAATCGCTCAATTTAGGTTAGATAATCCAACCCAATGGGATAAAGAAACACAAATGAATCTTTTTCGTTAACTTCTTGGAGTTGGAGAAAAGGGGTTAGCCCATATTCCGGGGAGAAGAGGAAAGAGGATGTACCACCTTTGAAAACCTTTCAGTATTAAAATCCAGCTTCTCTGCGAGGGTTAGAAATATCCCAGGAAAGAGTTTTGGCCTCCCCTCCCCCGACCAATAGGCTTCTTCAAGGCTATGAATCCATTGATCCAGCATCTCACCGATCAAACTCCGCACCTCTTCTTTATCGAGATTCATTCCCCAGCGTTCAGAACATTCAAGGAGGAGGATCATCTCTCTAATAAGGTTCTCCAAATCAAACCCATCGAGCTTTCGATCCCGGAAAAGAATCTCTGCTCGATCTTTCAGTAAACCGTTAAGCACCGAAGTCGCTTCTTCTTTTTGAAGACGATACCCATAACGATCTGCCTCTGAAAGAATTTGATCTATTTTCCCTTGGACTTGAATCTCTCTAATGTTTTGAGAAAACCTTTTTATTTCTTCAGATAGTTGATGATTCAGAATAACCTCCGCAGCGACCCTCATTTCATAAGGAATCTCAAGACCTTCTTCGACCAAGGTGTTTAAAATCTCTTTGTTTTCCTCATAGAAGGTTTCATACATTCGAAGCGAGGTCTCAATCTCCTTTTGGAGAATCCCTGAAAGGAGTCCCTTCCTTTTTTCCTTTAAAGTATCTCGAAATAGATACCAGCGATCTCCCAAAGAGGAAGAGAGGTATTTGGTGATCTCCTTCTCCCCTTTTGGGGGAATTCTTTGAAGGCTTTCTTTGATTTGATCAAAAAGGGAAGGCTCTGGATTCTCCCTCACCCAGGTCCGAAGGAGATGTTTACGAGACGAGAGAAGTCCGTAGAGAAACCTTTTCTTTTCTGAGGTAGGAAGGGAGGTCACCTCCACTTCTCCAACAAGAATTGGAGGCCCTTCTCCTTCTCTTCTCCATTCCCTCTTTTTCTCCAGGTAAAAAGAGAAGAGCCTTTTTTCTTCTTTCTGGATAAAGGAGGAAATAGCAAAATGATTCACAATCTGTTCTATACCGACAGATCGAGTCTTCACGAATCGTTCGTAGATCTGAGCCCCGTTTCCCAGTTCAGGAAGGTTACTTTTTGCCTCTGAAAGAATTTTAAGGAAAGTTTTCTCTATGCCCTGATTTGAAAACTCCTTGGCCAGTTCAATAGCCCTGGCTGCATGTTTAAGGACGATCTGGGTCTCCAGTCCCCCTATATCTGCGAAAAACCATCCACAACTCGTATACATCCTCAAAGCATGTCTCTGCATCTCTAAAAGTTTCAACCCTCTGATCTTCTGACTCTCCTTTATAGAACGGGAGCTTTCTTTCTCGAAAAAGGCCTGGATCTTTTCAGGAGATCGGTCAAGGATCACTTCAATATAATGATTTCTCGCCCTCCATACGTCTTCAAAAATTCCTTCTCCTTCTCTCTCAAAGATATGAATAATTTCATCTCTCAGAAAGTCCAGAGCCTCTCTTAAGGGTTTTCTCCATTTCTGATTCCATCCCTCTTTCCCCCCCGTGGTACATCCACAATCTTCCTTCCATCGTCCTACTCCATGACTGCAACTCCAGGAGGTTCCCTCTCCGTTAGGTCCTTCATCAATCTCAACCTCATAAAGAGGAGAAAACTTTTTTCGAAAGGCCCCGTAGTTCGTGAGTTCCAACCCCATTAAGGCAAATCCTTCATAAAGGGCATAGGCCAAAGCCATCTCTCCAAACTTTTTATGATGACCAAAGGTTTCTCCATCCGTTGCGATGTGGAGAATCTGGGGGACTTTTTTGGAAAGTTGATAACTCTTTCTGAATCGTTCACAGAAGAGCTTTCCATCCTTCAAAAGATCTCCGAAAGAGACCTCTCTGGAAATAGAACCATCATAAAAAAAGATATCGATCCATTGATCCAATATTTTTTCTCCCGAAGGTTTCTTCAGAAAACATCGATAGGGTTGAGTAGAATCAATCCTTCCTTGGGAGACATCTATCCATTTTTTTCCTCCAAGGGGTTTAATCCTTCGGGCCTGAAAGGGACTCAAAAGAATATACTCTATTCCTTGCTGAATTAACGCCTGGAGGGTAGGATAATTGACTGCAGTCTCTGGAAGCCAGAGCCCCTCAGGCCTTCGATGAAATCTTCTCTCAAAATCCACGATCCCCCAAAAAATTTCGGTCTCTCTATCCCTTTCATTGGCTAAAGGGAGTATGAGATGATCATAGGTCTGGGCCATCGCATTCCCGTGGCCAAACTTTCTGAGACTCTCCCGATCTGCTTCCAGAATCCTTCGATAGAGATGGGGCTTTTCTTTCTCAATCCAGGAAAGAAGGGTAGGGCCAAAATTAAAACTTATGGAAGAGTAATTATTAAAAAGACGGAGGATCTTTCCCTTTCCATCTAAGAGTCTGGCATAGGCATTGGGCCAATAGCATTCATAGGTGATTCTCTCATTCCAATCGTGGAAGGGGGATGCCCCCTCTTCTCGTTCAATGGCCTCAATCCATGGATTCTCTCTGGGAGGTTGATAAAAATGTCCATGAATCACGACAAATCCATCTCTGAGCCGTTTTTGAATCTCCACCTCCATAGAAGCAATCCTTTCTTCCTAAATTGAGCGATTTTTCACCATTAATTGAATCAAATATACTGGATCCCTGCTTCCGCAGGAATGACGACTGCCACCCGATGAATGAAAATGTCATTCCCGTGAAAACGGGAATCCAGAGTGGTTATCTTTAAATAATACCAAGAATCGCTCAATTTAGGTTCTTATTATCTTATAAAACCTGCCGAATTTCAAATCTCCTTCAACTGCATTTGTCAAAAAAATACCCTCGAAAGATGAAAATTTCCTTAAATTAGGCTATATTATGAACTAAAATTCACTGGAAAGGAGGAGCTTCGAATGATACCTAAAATTAAGCGGATTCTTTATGCAACAGACCTCTCCGAAAACTCTGCTTATGCCTTTATTTACGCTGTGGATCTGGCTAAAAAGCATGATGCCAGGATTCTCATCCTCCATGCCATCGAGCCTATCCCACCCTATGCTGAAGCCTATATTCCTTTAAAAGAGACAATGCAGCAAAAACAAGAAGCCTTAATCAAGACGGTCAAAGGGCGTCTTGAAGACTTCTGTAAGAAAGCGGAACCCCATTTAGGGGCTTGTGTGGAACTGGTAGAAAAAATCCTGGTTCCCGTGGGTCATCCTCCCGAAGAGATTCTAAATGCTGCCAACAACGAGAATTGTGATTTGATCGTGATGGGTACCCATGGAAAGGGTTTTTTAGCCCATACTTTTCTTGGAAGTGTTTCCGATGCGGTCCTCAGACGCACTCGAAAACCCGTCTTTATTATTCCTCTCCCTTCTGAAAAAGTAACCATGGAGTGGTGAGGAGAAAACCAAATTTTCTCCTGGGGGTGTTTGGCCTCATAAATCCGTTTTTTAGCTCGAATTACCTAAAAGGCAGTTCATGAAACAAAACGATTCTCATCTTCCTTCATCACTCAGTGGAGAATATAAATTTTCAAAAGAAAGGAGGAAATTTCTATGTATTTTATTACAATCTCAGAGATGCTCGGATCAAATGGAGAGAAGATTGCCCGACAGGTAGCCCATGAGATGGGGTATCCATTTTACGGGGAAGAGGAACTCTACACTTTTGCAGATCAAATGGGAGTTCTTCAAGATATCAAACGAATGGGAGAGAAGCCACCCGCCTTCTTTCAGAGATTTTTCAGTGAAAAGCCGAAGATCTACCTCGATCGACTCCAATCCGTAATCTATGAAATTGCCAAACAGGGTAACGCCGTGTTCTTTGGCCGTGGGAGTGCCTTTCTGCTTCGTGCTTTTGATTGTGCATTTCACATTCTCGTCATTGCTTCAACTGAGAAAAGGATTAAAAGACTCATGGATGAAAAAGGAATTGGCCGGGAGATCGCTGAAAAGATGATTCTTCGCTCCGATCAAGAAAAGAAGGGATTCATTCAATATGCTTTTCAAGAGGATTGGCTTAATCCAAATCTTTATGACTTGATTTTAAATACCGATAAATTGGGTACCGAATCAGCGACCCAGATGATCGTGGAGGGGGCGAAATCCGATGAAATAAAAGCTTGTGGCGTGGATTCTGCCCTCACCTTAAAAAAACTTTCGTTGGAACGTCAACTCGAAGCCCTTTTTCTCGAGGAAGGCTACTCTAATTTACATGTCTTCTTTACGATCGAAAATGAGGATACCGTTCGACTCTCAGGAGTGGTGGACGAAGAAGAAGTGAAAGAAAAAATTGAAAAAAGAATCAAAGGAATTAAAGGAATTCAAAAGATCATCAATCAACTCGTGGTATTTAAAAGTCCAGGGGGCGTTTAAGTGGGGTGGAGATATTTTTTCTGTTTCCTTTGGAGATAGAGAAAAAGGATCCCCCCTCCGAGGATCATGAAAGAACATAATACCTGGCCCATCGTAAATGGACCCAGAATAAATCCGAGATGTGCATCCGGTTCCCGGAAGAATTCTACAAAGAAACGAAACAGTCCATAGAGGAAAAGAAAGATGGCCAGCAAACCCCCGGTGGGAATTCCTTTATGGTTTTTTAAAGTCCATAGGATTAGGAAAAGTACCCCTCCTTCAAGAGCACTCTCGTAGAGTTGAGAAGGGTGTCTGGGGAGAGGCCCTCCTCTCGGGAAAATCATCCCCCAGGGAAGGGTGGTCACTCGTCCATAGAGTTCTCCATTGATGAAATTTCCAATCCTTCCTAACCCCAATCCAATGGGAGCAGTTACAATCAGAAGATCCGAAATCTTCCAGAAGGACTTCCTATTTTTATAGGAAAATAGAATCCCTACCAGCAAGACTCCAATTAATCCTCCATGAAAGGACATTCCCCCATGCCAGATGGCAATAATCTCCAGTGGATCCTGAAGATAAGTTTTAAGATCATAGAAAAAGACATATCCCAGGCGAGCTCCAATCATTAGTCCAAGGATGAGATAAAAATAGAGATTTTCCACCTCAACCCGATGAATCCCGAAGTCTTTTCTCCTTAATTGATATCGAACCAAAAGATAAGAGGCGATAAACCCAAACACATACATCATTCCATACCAACCCACCCGGATAGGACCGAGCTCAAATAAGATGGGATTAATGTCCACCTTCATAAGTTTTCTCCTGAAGATTAATTTTATTCAAGAATCCGTGAGGATTCAAGTAAATTTAGCAGAGGAATCCATGACCCTACTTAAAGCATTCTAAGGGGTCGAGAAATGCCCATCTCAGGCTTCCATTTCTCTAATATTTTTCTTGACAAAGGGTTTGAAATAAATTAAAAGTTTTGTGAATAATTTCTCAATTATTTAAAATAATTAAGGGGAACGGCCTTGACGAATATGTTAGAAAAAGAGGTTTTGATTATTGGTGGAGGAATTGCCGGAATCACGGTTGCCTTGGAACTTTCCCAATTCGAAATCCCTGTGCTCCTCATCGAAAAGAATCCATCCATCGGAGGACTTGCCTCTACTTTCTGTTGCAAGGCTTCAGAGTCCTGTAATAAGTGTTTTGCCTGTGTGGTCGATAAAAGGATTGTGGAGATTCACCAAAAAAGGAATATTCAATGTTTGACTCGAACGGAAATCTCCGGAATCAGAAAGAATGGTAAGAAGTTTGAAGTCACCTTAAAACAAGGAAGAGAAAGGATTGATCTTCAGGTCCCGGCTATTGTCATGGCTGTTGGAATTGACCCCTATGACGCCACTCAAAAAGGGGAGTATGGATACGGTCGTTATCTCGATGTCATCACAGCAAAAGACCTTGACGAAATGCTTCGATATCAAGGGAAATTGGTTCGTCCTTCCAATGGAGAGTTTCCGACCCGCCTGGCATTCTTTCAATGTGTGGGAAGTCGGGATGAATCCATTGGAAACCTTTACTGCTCGCAGGTCTGTTGTGCCTATGCCCTTCGCCTGATCAGAGCGATTCGTTACCAATATCCTAAAGTTAAAGTCTGTTTCTTTTACATGGATATACAACCGGCAGGGCCCTCTTTTGAATCGTTTCTCAAATCCTGCAGAGAGGACCAGGGGATTCGTTTCATTCGAAGTCTTCCCTCAAAAATCTATTACTCTGGGGCCTCTCATCTTTTGAAAGTCAGGGTCCCAGACCCCCAAACAGGGGAAGTCATGGAAGAACCCTTTGAACTCATTGTGCTTTCTGTAGGGATGGTATTAAGCCAGGGAGCGAGATCTCTTGTTCAATGGTTAGGCCTACATTACACCGAGGATGGATTCATTGAAGCTTCCTCCTCTCAAGAAGGGGTCTTTGTCGCAGGAGCCTGCAGCGGTCCTAAAGACATCGATCGCACCATTATCCATGCGAAGGGTACAGCCCTTGAAGTTTATCAATTTTTGAAAGGAAGAGATTAGATGGCTCGAATCGGAATCTTTATCGATACCCTGAAGGGAACCCTTCCTTCTTCTTTCAGAGAAAGAATACGAACGACCCTTCGAGACGTTCCTGAGGTAGTCTTCTCTGTGGAGGAAGACGAGTTTACTTCCGAGACCTTCGAAAGAATGCTCAAACTCCTTGAGCATGAAGGGGTAGAGAGAGTCGTCATTGTCGGAGGAAGCCCGAAACTCTATGAGACCACATTTCAAAAATTAGGATTTCCTCTTCCTTTCAATCCCTATCTTTTTACGGTGGCCAATATTCGGGAACAAGCCCTGTGGTCCTCGATAGATGAACGGGAAGCCTCTGAAAAAGCGAAAAATGCTGTTCTTAAGGCCATCCGAATCGCCTCTTCTCTAAGACCTATTGAATCTCAAACCCTCCCGTTGAAGCCCGAGGTTCTCATCCTGGGTGGAGGAATTTCAGGAATCTCTATCGCCTTAACACTGGCCAGGGCTGGAATCTATGTTTTCCTGGTAGAAAGAGAGAGAACCCTCGGTGGAAAGGTTACAGAACTATGGAAGTTTTACAACCAAGAACTTGAAGCAAAAGGGTGGCTGGAACAAAAAATCTTAGAACTTCGTCAAAATCCACGAATTAGCCTTCTCGCCCCGGCTCGATTAAAGTATCTTCGGGGGCATATGGGACGATTCCAGGCAACGATTCTTACGGATAAAGGTGAAGAAACCACGATTTCTCCTTCTGCTATAGTGGTTGCAACAGGTTATCGGGTGGAGCGAAAGAGAGGAGGAATCTATGACCATAAAAGGATGGTCACTCTTTCTGAAATGGAAAAACTCCTGAGTGAAACCAATCCCCCTTTCCCCTTTTTTGAAGGGAAAAGGGTAGAGACGGTGACCTATCTATTAGATGATACGAACGAAGATATCAAATTAGATTCGATCAATGCCTTGAAACAGAGTCTCCTCCTCCAGGGGAGCCTGAAATGTCAGGTGGCTATTCTCTGCAAGGAGTTCAAAGTCTCTTCGGATCGGATGGAACGTCTTTATCGGAAGGCAAGAGAGCTGGGAGTCCTTTTCTTTAAATACGAAGAAGCTCCAAGATTCTCACTCGTAAATGGTCAGATTCAGGTGGAGGTGAAAGACACTTCCATCCTGCGCAAAGAGGATCAATGGTCGGTCTCTATTCTCTCTGATCTTGTCGTCCTGTGCGAGACTTTTCTCCCTCATCAAGAGACCATGGAACTCTCAGCTCTTCTTAGACTCCACCTCGGCAAAAGAGGCTTCTTCATGGAAGACAATCCACAACTTCTCCGAGTGAGATCGAATCGAAGGGGAATTTTTATAGCAGGAGGATGTCGATTCCCTCAAGAGATCTCGGAAACTTTATTCGAAGCCAACGCGGTGGCCCAGGAGGTGTTGGCCCTCCTCTCAAAAGGGGCTTATACCTATGACCTCTCTGTGGCGGAAGTGGATCCGAAAAAGTGTGCCCTCTGTTATACCTGTCCCAGGGTCTGCCCTCATTCGGCAATTGAGGTGGAAAAATATGCTGAGAAAAACGTGTATCTCACCCATCATGTCCCAGAAAATACCAAGTGGGGAGCCGCCAAGGTAGATCCAGCCTCCTGCTTTGGTTGTGGGATCTGTGTCGGGGAGTGTCCAGCGAGGGCGATCACTCTGCGTCATTACCCCGATGAATTCATTTATATTCAAATGGGACTGGATGGATAAACAGACCTTTGAAGGGATAAAATTTGTCAGGAGAGAAAGATGGTCGATTTCGATCCAAAAATCATAGCCTTCTGTTGCGATCAATCAGGATATCCTTCCGCCGATATGGCTGGAAGCCTGAGGTTGAATATCCCTAAAAATGTGGAGATGGTCCGTGTTCCTTGTGCGGGTCGGGTGGAAGCCCTTTACTTGCTTAAGGCCTTAGAAAAAGGGGCGGATGGAGTGGTCCTCTTTGCCTGCTACGAAGAAAATTGCCAATATCTTCGCGGGAACCTTCGAGCCAGGGGAAGGCTTTCTTATATCCACCGACTGATGGAGAAGATCGGATTGGAAAAAGAGAGAATTGAAATCTGCTATCTTGCCACCAATAGTGGAGTCAAACTGGTTGAAACGCTTCAACGAAAAACGGAAGAACTAAAGAGATTGGGGCCGAATCCATGTTCCGAGGGGAAATGAGTTGCCTCTCAGAGCGAGATCATGAAAGAGAGACAGGGAGGTTAGGAGGAAGCGATGATTAAAGCGGAACAGAAACCCATGGAAGAAATTTTAAGGTCGATCGATCCTTATAAAAAGATTCTCCTTTCCGGGTGTGGAGCCTGCGTGACCGTTTGCCATGCGGGGGGAGAGAAGGAAGTCCTACTCCTTGCTTCCGCTCTTCGAATGGCCCGAAAAAAGATCGGAAAGCCTTTAGAGATTCTGGAAGCCACTCCTTCTCGTCAATGTGAACCTGAATATGCCCAGGAACTCTCTGAACTCTCTGAAAAGGTGGAGGCCATCCTTTCCCTGGCCTGTGGGGTGGGAGTTCAAACTCTCGTCCGCTTTTTTCCAAAGATGCCGGTACTTCCGGGAGTGAATACCACCTTTTTAGGAGAAACTCTCTCCCATGGGATATGGGAAGAACGATGTCAGGCCTGTGGGAACTGCATCCTTGAGAAGACAGGGGGAATCTGTCCTATCTCCCGGTGTGCCAAACAGCTTTTAAACGGTCCCTGTGGAGGATCCTCGAAAGGAAAATGTGAGATCAAAAAAGAGGCGGACTGCGCATGGCAACTCATCTATGATCGGCTGAGTTCCCTGGGACAACTCTATAAACTGGAAGAGATTATTCCGGCCAAGCGTTGGGGTATCGAATCTCGAGACAGTGGTTTGAGAAGAATCATAAGGGAGGATCTTAAGATATGAAAGCAGGAAGCAATCTCGAAAAGATTCTGTCGAAAGGGCTCTTTGCCGTTACTGGAGAGTTGGGTCCTCCAAAGGGAAATGATGTGAGTGTGGTGAAACGAAAAGCCGACCTTTTAAGGGGATATGTGGATGCGGTCAATGTAACGGATAATCAGACCGCCATTGTTCGAATGTCAAGTATTGCAACTTCATCCCTTCTGATCCAGATGGGGATTGAGCCGGTGATGCAGATGACCACTCGGGATCGAAATCGGATTGCTATCCAGAGTGACATCTTCGGGGCCACTGCTCTGGGAATTAAAAATATGCTCTGCCTTACCGGGGACCATCATACCTTTGGGAACCAGGTGGACTCTAAAAATGTTCATGACCTCGATTCGATCCAGTTGATCGATTGTGTGCGAACCATGAGGGATCAGGGAACCCTTCTGGGCGGAGAGGAGAGGATCGAAGGGAAGATCGAAATCTTCATCGGGGCAGCGGAGAATCCCTTTGCTGATCCATTTGAATTTCGTGTCGTTCGTCTGGCAAAAAAAGTGAGGGCAGGAGTGGACTTCATTCAAACCCAGTGTATTTATGATATGAAACGATTCAAAGAATGGATGAAGATGGTCCGGGATCGAGGCCTCCACGAAAAGGTTCATATTCTGGCAGGCGTCACCCCTCTTAAATCCGGAGGTATGGCCCGATACATGGCTAAAAATGTCTCCGGGATTATCATCCCTGAGGAGATTATTGATCGAATCGTGAAGGCGAAAAAGCCCGCAGAAGAAGGGATCAAACTCTGTGTCGAACAGATTCAGGAATTAAAGGAAATCGAAGGGGTCCATGGAGTCCATATTATGGCCATCGAATGGGAACAAATGGTCAGCCAAATTACTGAAATGGCCGGACTGCTCCCTCGACCCAAAGGGGAATAAGGACGTCCATCTCCATTATCCTTGATGATTAAGGGAGTAAAGCCATGACCTTTAAAGAACGTTTGGAATCCCGTAAGTTTGTCGTCGTCGCTCAGCTCCAGCCCCCAAAAGGAATTGACCTTTCAGAGATCTACGGACATGTCGAGCGATTGAAAGGTCGGGTGGATGCCATCAATGTTCCAGATCTTCAGCATGCCATCATGCGATTGGGATCGCTCTCCGTCTGTGCCCTTCTCAAAGGGAAAGGGATGGAAGTGATTTATAATCTTTCCTGTAGCGATCGAAATCGATTGGCTCTCCAATCAGACCTCCTCAATGCCGCTGCCCTGGGACTGCAAAATATCCTCCTTCGACAGGGTGATCATCCTTCTATTGGAGACCATTTTGAAGCAAAACCTGTGTTCGACCTCGATGTGATGGGTCTCTTAGGAGCGGTCAAAAGGCTTCAAGAAGGGTATGACCTCGGGGGAAATGACCTTCAGGGAAAGCCCCAATTTTACGTTGGAACCGAGGTCAATGCCGCTGCCAGAGGACACGTCCTTGATCTCGAAGTGATGGATATGGAAAAGAAGATTCGTTTAGGAGTCGAATTTTTCTTTACCAATTCCATTTATGATCCAGGTCTCCTCGAGAATTTCATAAAAAAGGTGGCTCACTTCAAGGTTCCTGTTATCGTGGGAATCACCCTGTTGAAATCGGTAGGGATGGCCCGTTATATGAATAAACATGTGGAGGGAACCTTCATCCCTGAGTCCATCATTGAGCGTTTGATGAGGGCTTCGGACAAACAGAGAGAAAGTATCGAGATTGCTGCGGAACTCATTCGGGAGATGAAGCCACTTGTTCAAGGGATTCAGATCATTCCCATAGGGTGGGAAAATCTTATTCCCTTTTTACTGGATCAGGTTGGACTCTAACGGAGGGTTCGCCTATTGATGACCAAAAAATCTCCATCTCCAAAAAGAAAAAGGGTCAGCCATCTCTCCCTCATTCCCTCCAAGGTAAACGGCGAGATGTTTCAAGCCATTGCCGAGTTAGGGAACGATGGAATCCTCGTCTTCAATGAACACTTCCAAATTGAATATGCCAATCAAATGGCCTCCCGGATATCAGGTTACTCCAATGAGGAGCTCCTGAATCGATCCCTTTTGTCTTTATTAAAACAACCCTTTCCCTCATTCTTGGAGAGCCTTTTCCTTCATCCCGAACGGTTCGGAGAAAAGACCTGTACGGAAGTCCAGCTCATCACCGCTTCCCATGAGATCAGAGACATTGAAATCTGCATCGCTTTAACAAAGACCTCTCACGGGCATTCCAAAGGCTATGCCTATCTCAGGGATATCACAGAATCAAAGAGAATGGCGCAAAGGATTCTTGAGGCAACCCGGGAGTTTGAAAAAATCGCCGAGATGGGGGATGACGGGATTGTCGTGGTGGATCAGAACTTCAGAATCATCTTCTCTAATCAGATGGCCTCTGAAATTATTGGGATTCCAAAAGAAGAACTCATCGGACGAAATTTCTTCTCCGTCATTGGAAAGGAGGATAAGGAGTTCCTGTTAGGAACGGTCAAGAGGGGAGAGGGGCTGGGGGAAAAGTTCTGCACCGAGATGAGGATTCACACCCCAAAAGGGGAAGCCAAAGAGGCCGAGGTCTGTATTGCAGCATCCCGATCGGAGACCGGGGAGATTAAAACCTATGCCTATATTCGAGATATCACAGCTCGAAAGAAGTTTGAACGGGAACTCCGAGAATCCGAAGAAAAACTTCGAACCCTTTTTGAAAGGGTTCGACATGGACTCTTCATCAGCTCAAAAGAAGGAAAGTTCCTGGACTGTAACCAGGCCCTCTTAGAGATGTTGGGTTATTCCTCGAAAGAGGAATTCCTGAAGATTGATATCACGAAGGACCTCTATGTCCATCCTGAGGATCGGAAGGCCTTTCAGGAAAGGATCGAACGGGATGGATTGGTCAAGGATATGGAGGTTGAATTCAAAAGGAAGAATGGTGAAAAGATCACGGTGCTTCTGACCGGTCATCCGATCCGAGACGAAAAAGGAGAGATCATCGGTTACGAAGGAATTAACCTGGATATTACAGAAAGAAAACGAATCGAAGATGAGTTACGAGAAACCAATGAATTCTTAATGAACCTGATCGAAAGTTCTGTAGACGGGATCATTGCAGCGGATATGAAAGGCAACATCATCATCTTCAATAAAGGAGCAGAGGTCCTGACCGGATACAAAGCGGAAGAGGTGATCGGGAAAATCCATATCACCCAGATCTATCCTCCCGGGATTGCCAAGGAGGTCATGAGGAAGCTCCGGAGTCCGGATTATGGGGGGGTGGGGAAACTCCTTCCAACCCAGTTCAATGTGGTGAATAAGTTCGGAGAGGAGATCCCGATTCAACTCTCGGCCTCTCTTATCTATGATTCCTCCGGAAAGGAAATCGCGAGTGTGGGGATCTTTACTGACCTCCGTCCCCGCCTGATGATGGAAAAGAAGCTTCAGGAAACCCACCTCCAATTGGTGAGCTCCGAGAAGATGGCCTCTCTTGGGAAATTGGCTGCCGGGATTGCCCATGAAATCAATAATCCCTTGGGAGGGATCCTCATCTATGCCAGTTTGATGAAGGAAGATCTTCCCGAGGAGGATCCCAAGCGGGCAGACCTGGAGCGGATTGTTCAGGAGGCCGGTCGCTGTAAGGAGATTGTAAAAAGTTTACTGGAATTCGCTCGACAAACGGAACCAAAAAAAGAACCCGTGGATATTAATCGAGCCATCAATGACGGTTTATTTTTTCTGGTCAACCAGGCCCTCTTCCATAATATTGAGATCGTGAAGCACCTGGATCCCTTCCTTCCCTTTGTCCAGGGAAATGCAGGGCAACTCAAACAGGTCTTTATGAATATTATCGTGAATGCAGCCGAGGCCATGCACGGGAGCGGGACACTCACCATTACCACTTCCCGTTCTCCCGATGGAAGAAATGTTCTCATCGAGTTCACCGATACGGGAGAGGGAATCCCCGAGGAGAATCTTTCTCGTATCTTTGACCCCTTCTTTACCACCAAGGAGGTGGGGAAGGGAACTGGATTGGGTCTTGCCACTTCCTATGGGATCGTGGAAGAGCATGGGGGGAAGATCAGGGTCAAAAGTAAAGTCGGAGAAGGTTCCACCTTTACCATTGAACTCCCTATTCCTCCTCAAAAACAACCTATCCTTGAGGAGACATTGACCAATGAAGCGAGGTAGAGGATGAGTTCAAAGTCTTTCCTTTCAGAGGTCATGGAGTTAAGCGGCCAGAATCTTCAGGCCTGTTACCAATGTCAGAAGTGCTCTGCGGGATGCCCCGTAGCCTATGCCATGGATATTCTCCCGAACCAGATCCTTCGACATATTCAATATGAACATCGGGAAAAGGTCTTAGGTTCCAAAACGATCTGGATTTGTGCCTCCTGCTATACCTGTAGCGTTCGATGTCCCAATGATATTGATATTGCGAGGATCATGGATTCCCTGAGAGAGATGGCTCTCCGCTCAGGCGTTCCTCCGGGAGAAAAGGAGATCCCCCTCTTCCATTCAGTCTTTTTAGATACCATCCGATCCAAAGGTCGGATTCATGAACTCAGCCTCATCCTCCAGTTTAAATCCAAGACAAAAGATTTCTTCAAAGATGCAGCACTGGGATGGAAGATGTACCGAAAGGGAAAGATCAAACTCTTACCTTCCAAATTTGGCGGAGGCAAGGAGATCCAGGAGATCTTTAAGGGTTTTGAAAAAAGAGAAGGAGCAGGCTCTCAATCATAGAAGACCTCTCATGGGTTTTCGACCATTAAGGAGGGAGGAGGTTAAAAGGTGAAAGAACTTTCTTACTACCCTGGATGCAGCCTTCATGGAACGGCGAGAGAGTATGACGAATCGATTCGAGGAGTCTCCGAACTCCTTGATCTTCGCCTCTATGAATTGGAGGATTGGACCTGCTGTGGAGCGAGCTCCGCTCACTGTACGAATGAAGATTTAGCGATCGATCTTGCCTCCAGAAATCTGGCTCTTGCAGAGCGAAATGGTCGTGATCTCCTGGTTCCCTGTGTGGCCTGTTACAGTCGATTCAAATGGGCTGAGAAGGCTTTCCGGGAAACTCCCCAAAAAATCCACTTCCCTTACCAGGGGAGAGTTCCTATCCGCTATGTCCTCGACTTCTTCTGTGAGGATTCAATGCTCGAGGAGATCAAAAAGAGGGTTTCTCGGCCCCTCAAAGGATTAAAGGTGGTCTGTTATTATGGATGTCTCACGGTTCGGCCTCCTCAGATCACAGGGATCAGAGAATACGAAAACCCTCAGCATATGGACCGACTGATGGAACTCCTCGGGGCAGAACCCATCCCCTGGTCTTATAAAACGGACTGCTGTGGGGCAAGTCTGGTCATGACGAGGACAGATATTGTAAAAAAATTGAGTGGGAAACTCCTCCTGATGGCCAAGGAAGCGGAAGCGGACTGCGTGGTCACGGGCTGTCCCATGTGCCAGGCCAATCTCGATACCCGCCAGGAAGAGGCGGGGAAAGAGGTTGGCAACCCCGTGGAGATTCCTGTTCTCTATTTTACTGAATTGATTGGATTGGCGATGGGGCATAAGGATACAAAAAAATGGCTGGGACGACATCTTATAGATCCTGTTAAAGTCTTAAGCCGAAGAGAGCTGATCTAAATCATTAGAGGAAAGAGAAAAGTTGACGGTGAGAGCATGAAAGAAAAAGTGGGGGCTGTGATGGTAGTCGGGGGCGGGATCGCGGGAATCCAGGCCTCCCTCGATTTGGCTGAATCCGGTTACTATGTCTACC
Source organism: uncultured bacterium (assembly GCA_938045955.1). Lineage (GTDB taxonomy): Bacteria > Desulfobacterota > BSN033 > BSN033 > UBA1163 > CALIBK01. The sequence continues at coordinate 15,305 of CALIBK010000150.1, forward strand.
TTGTCGAATCATCTCCAGCTATCGGTGGAGTGATGGCCCAGCTGGATAAAACCTTTCCCACCAATGACTGTTCAATGTGTATCCTCTCGCCAAAAATGGTAGAGGCAGGCCGTCATCTCAATATCATGCCTCTCACCTATTCCGAGGTAGTGGAGGTTAAAGGAGAACCTGGAAATTTTGAAGTCACCGTGAGACAGAAACCCAGGTTTATTGATCCTGCTAAATGTACAGGATGTGGAGAATGTCCTCAGGCCTGTCCTGTTCTCAGAAAGAGTCAATTTGATGAGGGACTGGCGGAACGAAAAGCTATTTATAGACCTTACTCCCAGGCCTTTCCAAATATTTTTACAATCGAAAAAGGGGATCGGGCTCCCTGTGGGATTACGTGTCCGGCTCACATTAATGTTCAGGGCTACGTAGCCCTCATTGGTGCTGGAAAGTATAAAGAAGCCTACTCCCTGATATGGGAGAATCTCCCCCTTCCAGGGGTTCTGGGTCGAATCTGTCCCCATCCTTGTGAGAGGGAATGTAACCGTAAGGAATTGGATGAACCCATTGCCATCTGTGACCTGAAACGATTTGTTGCGGATCAGGTAAGAGGAGAAGTCCCTCTCCAAAAGGAAGAAATCAAAGAGGAGAAGGTGGCGATCATTGGCTCCGGGCCCTCAGGACTCGCAGCCTCCACCTATCTGGCATTGAAAGGATACTCTGTCACTATATTTGAAGCCCTTCCGGTTATAGGGGGAATGCTCTCGGTGGGAATCCCGTCCTATCGCCTTCCAAGAGAGATCCTCGAGGAAGAGATTAAAAAGATTCAATCCCTGGGAGTGGAGATCAAAACCAATACCCCTATTGGACCAAACCTGACCATAGAGGATCTATTTCAGAAAGGATATCGAGCCATCTTCATCGGGGTGGGTGCTCACCAGGATCAGAAACTAAACATCCCCGGCGAGGAGAATCCCTATGTCATTCCCGGGGTTGTCTTTTTGAGAAAGGTCAATTTAGGGGAAAGGGTGGAGGTGGGGAAAAAGGTCGCGGTGATTGGAGGAGGGAATGTAGCTATCGATGCAGCCCGAACAGCATTGCGAATGGGTGCAGAAGAAGTGATTCTCCTTTATCGAAGATCAAAGGCTGAAATGCCAGCTTACGAAGAAGATGTAAAAGAGGCCGAAGAGGAGGGAATCCAATTTCAATTCCTCACGGCCCCTGTGGAAATCCTCTCTAAAAATGGAAGAATCTCCTCCATCCGGTGTGTTCGAATGGAGTTAGGGGAACCCGATGCCTCGGGCCGGAGGCGACCCATTCCTATCCCCAATTCGGATTTTACATTAGAAGTGGATATGGTCATCCCTGCGATCGGTCAAATCCCTGACCTTTCTTTCCTTCAGGGGACAAAAGTCGAACTCACGGCCCGGGGGACGATCAAAACTGACCCCCTTACCTTGGAGACCTCCCTCCCCGGTGTCTTTGCAGGAGGAGATGCAGTCACCGGACCTGGCATTGCCATCGATGCTGTGGCTGCCGGGAAGGAAGCCGCTATTTCGATTGACCGATTTCTCCAAGGGAAAGATCTCAGGGAGGGAAGGGAGCTTCATTTCCAAAAGGCCCGATTTAAGGAGATCTATGCGGGTCAACCAAAGAGGGAAAGAGTCCAGGGGAAAATCCTCCATCCGGAGGAAAGAAAAAGAACCTTCTTGGAAGTCAGGAAAGGGTTTACCGAGGAGGAGGCTCAACGAGAAGCCCTTCGATGTCTTAATTGTGGCTTTTGTTCCGAATGCCTCCAATGTGTCACCCTCTGTAAAGCGGGAGCGATTAACCATCAAATGGAAGAGCGCTCCATTCACTTCAGGGTGGGCTCTATCATTCTCAGTCCGGGTTTCGATGAGTTTGAAGCCAGCCGGTTGGCCGCCTATGGATTTGGAAGATACGATAATGTGATCACCAGCATCCAGTTCGAAAGAATTCTCAGTGCTTCAGGTCCCTTCCAGGGAAATCTCTTAAGACCTTCTGATCGGAAGATTCCCCATAAGATTGCCTGGATCCAGTGTGCTGGCTCAAGGGATCCAACCGGAAAGGACGGAAATGAGTATTGCAGCTCGGTCTGTTGTATGTATGCGATCAAGGAGGCAGTGATTGCCAAAGAACATCATCCCGAGGTGAAGCCTACGATCTTTTATATGGATATCCGAGCCCACGGAAAAGACTTCGATCTCTATTATGAAAGGGCAAAAAAGGAATATGGGGTTCGTTTCATTCGTTCCATGGTTTCTCGGATCGCAGAAAGGCCTAAATCAAAAAATCTTCTAATCACTTATGTTGATTCAGAAGGTCGACTGCAGGAAGAGGAATTTGATTTGGTTGTTCTTTCTGTAGGCCTTACCCCCTCTCAGGGAGCCAGGGCACTTGCTCAAAAGCTCGGGATTGAACTGGACTCCTATGGTTTCTGTAAAACCGAAGAATTCTCTCCTCTTCAAACCAGTAGAGACGGTTTTTACGTCTGTGGTGCCTTTCAGGGACCAAAGGATATCCCGGAGACTGTGGCCCAGGCCAGTGGAGCCGTTGCAGCCGCTTCAGGCTTTCTCTCAGAAGTGCGGGGAACCCTCACTCGAAAAAAGGAGTATCCGGAAGAGTTAGACGTAAAAGATCAGGAACCAAGAATCGGTGTTTTCGTCTGCCATTGTGGAATCAATATCGGAGGGGTGGTGAATGTCTCGGAGGTAAAGGAGTATGCAAAGACCCTGGATGGAGTCGTCTACGTCGAAGAGAACCTCTATACCTGCTCCCAGGATACCCAGGAAAAAATAAAGAAAGCCATTCAAGAGAATCGTCTCAATCGGGTGGTGGTCGCCTCGTGCTCTCCCAGAACCCATGAACCCCTTTTCCAGGAGACGATTCGCGAGATCGGTCTGAACAAATACCTCTTTGAAATGACCAATATCCGGGATCAATGTTCCTGGGTCCATATGCATCAACCGAAGGAGGCCACAGAGAAGGCGAAGGAACTGGTTCGGATGACCGTTGCCAAATCACGACTTCTGAGGCCTTTAAAAGAACCCGTGATGGAGGTGATCCGAAAAGGGCTCGTCATCGGAGGAGGTCTTGCCGGAATGAGAGCGGCCTTAGGATTAGCCCGGCAGGGAATTGACTGTGCCCTGGTGGAGAGGGAGGATCAACTGGGAGGACATCTTCGTCATATCTACTATACCCTTGAGGGCAATGACCCTCAGAGACTCCTCCGTAAAATGGTCGAAGAAATCACAACTCACCCTCGGATTCAGGTCTTTACTCGTTCTGAACTGAAGAGTATCTCCGGATATATTGGGAACTTTAAATCTATAATCTCCACCAATGGGATAGAGAAAGAATATGAACACGGGGTGGTCATCGTTGCCGTTGGAGCTCAGGAGAGTAAACCAAAAGAATATCTTTATGGTGAGGACCAGAGGGTAATCACCCAGCGGGAACTTGAGGAAAGAATCGTCCATCAGCCCGAAGGACTCAGGAAGGCTCGCCACATTGTCATGATCCAATGCGTGGGTTCCCGAACAAAGGAACATCCAAACTGCAGTCGAATCTGCTGCTCTCTGGCCATTAAAAATTCACTCAAGTTAAAAGAGATAAATCCCGAAACAAAAGTAAGCATTCTTTATCGTGATCTCCGAACCTATGGAACCATGGAGCGTTATTATACCAAGGCAAGAAAACTCGGAATAGAGTTTATCCTCTACGATCTTGACTCCAAACCTGAACTGGGTCTCGAAGATGGAAGGCTTCGCCTCCGCGTAAAGGACCATATCCTCGGAGAGGAGGTAACCCTTTCTCCCGATCTGGTCGTGCTCTCCAGTGCCATTCTTCCCTATGAGAATGAGTCCCTGGCTAAAATGCTTAAGGTCCCTTTAACGGGAGATGGCTTCTTTCTTGAGGCACATATGAAATTAAGACCTGTGGATTTTGCAACGGATGGAGTCTTTCTTGCAGGAATGGCCCATTTTCCGAAAAAAATCAGTGAATCTCTATTTCAAGCCGATGCCGCGGTTGCCCGTGCAACAGCAGCACTGGCCAAAGGATATGTCTCGGTTCTTCCCACCATATCCGAGGTGGATCAGACCCGTTGTGTAGGTTGTGGTCTCTGTGAACTCCTCTGCCCCTTCAGCGCCATTCGAGTCTCAGAAACCGAAAAAGGAAAGCGGGCCGAGACCATCGGGGCTTCCTGTAAAGGATGTGGAATCTGTGCTTCGAGCTGTCCCCAAAAGGCCGTCACGGTTCATCATTTCTCTGACGAACAGATCGGTGCCCAGATCGAGGCATTAATGGCATCCATGGAAGAAAAGGCAGCTTGAGGAAAGTCGTATTTATGATAAGGGATGAAAAATGAGTTTTGAGCCCAAAATCTTATCTTTCTTATGCAATTGGTGTGCCTACGCAGGGGCTGATCTTGCCGGGATATCCAGATTTCAATATCCCCCGAACACCCGGGTCATTCGCGTGATGTGTTCGGGAAGGGTCGATCCGGCCTTCATTCCAAGAGCCTTTCTCGCTGGATACGATGGGGTGATGGTATTGGGATGTCATCCCGGAGACTGTCATTATTTAACTGGAAATTATCAGGCAGAGCGGAAGATTAATCTTACCCGAAAACTGTTGGAGATGGCTGGAGTCGGCTCAGAGAGACTCCTTCTCGACTGGGTCTCTGCAGGAGAGGGAGAACGGTTTTCCCAGGTCGTACGCCAGTTTGTTGAAAAGATCAGAGGCCTTGGACCTTTCTCCCTCGACGAAGAGATGAGAGGAAAGCTCAAGGCCGTGAGGGCTTCCCTCGAGGGAGAAAAGATTCGGTGGATGATAGGCAAGGGACCTGAACTGATGGAAAAAGAGAACGTCTATCATGAACGTCTACCAAAAGAGAGGCTCAACGAAGCCATCGAATCTACCATCCGGGACGAGTTTTTGAAGAATCGAATTTTGACCCTGATTGAATCGAACTCCATGGCAGCAAAAGAGATCAGCCAGAAACTGAATCTAAAATTGAACGAGACTCTGAACTACTTGGTCTCTTTAGTTAATGAAGGAAAGATAGGGTTCGATCCCTCTGAAGAAGGAAGGATACCCAAATATACCCGGAATGTTTGAGTAACAAGGTTTCCTGATGGAAGCAGTAAAGAAGATTCAAGAGAGTGAAAAGCAGCCTGTAGGGGCAGTGATGGTGGTCGGAGGAGGAATTGGAGGGATGCAGGCCTCCCTCGATCTTGCAGATTCGGGTTTCTTTGTATACCTAATAGACCACTCCCCGGCGATCGGTGGAGTGATGGCCCAACTCGACAAGACCTTTCCAACCAATGATTGCTCCATGTGTATCATGTCTCCCAAATTGGTTGAATGTGGTCGTCATCTGAATATACGGATTATTGCCAATGCAGAGGTTCAGTCCGTGGATGGGGAACCGGGTCGATTTACCGTCACACTCCTTCGAAAACCCAGATATATCCGTTTAGATCGATGCACCGGTTGCGGAGAATGTGCCAAACACTGTCCGGTCACAGCGATTGATACCTATAATGAACGAATGAGCCGAAGGGCTGCGATCTACATTAAATATCCTCAGGCCATCCCTAAGGTCTATATGATCGACCGGCAGATCTGCATTGGATGTGGCTTATGTGAAAGGGTCTGTTTGGCTCGAGCTGTAAATTATGAGGATTCAGAAACGGAAGAAAAGATCGAGGTTGGCTCCATCATCCTGGCTCCGGGCTATGAGGTCTTTGATGCGCGTCTTCGACAGGAATTCGGCTACGGAGTCTATCCCAATGTGGTTTCCAGTATTGAATTTGAGAGACTTTTGAGTGCCACCGGACCTCACCGTGGACATCTTCTCAGGCCTTCGGATGGGACCATTCCGGAGCGGATCGCCTTCATCCAGTGTGTGGGATCAAGAGATACGAATTGTGGAAATGACTTCTGTTCTTCTATCTGCTGTATGTATGCCACGAAGGAAGCCATCATTGCCAAGGAACACGTTCATTTTGTGAAACCCACCATTTTCTATATGGATGTAAGGGCTTATGGAAAGGGATTCGATGCCTATTACGAAAGAGCAAAATCCGAATATGGCGTTCGATTTATCAAATGCATGGTCTCTAAGGTTCGAGAAGACTTGAAGACCAGAAACCTCCTTCTGACCTACCTTGATGAAGAGGGAAATTTTGTGGAAGAGGAGTTCGAACTGGTGGTTCTCTCCGTAGGAATGGTCCCCTCTAAGGGGACAATAGAGATGGCAAAAAGGATGGGAGTGGAACTCGATTCCTACGGATGGTGTAAGACCAGTCCTTTCGCACCCACATCCACCTCCAGACCAGGGATCTTTGTTTGCGGGGCTTTTCAGGGACCCAAAGATATTCCTGAAACTGTGTCTCAAGCGAGTGGAGCAGTCGCAGAGGCGACAGCCCTAATTGCCTCTTCCAGGGGGACCCTTGCGAAAGGGAAGGAATACCCTCCTGAATGGGATGTAAGTCAGGAAGAACCTCGAATCGGAGTGTTTGTGTGTCATTGTGGAATCAACATCGGAGGAGTGGTGGATGTTCCCGCAGTCAAAGAGTATGCCCGTTCCTTAAAAAATGTGGTCTTTGTGGATGAAAATCTTTATACCTGCTCCACGGATACACAGGAAAAAATCAAAAATGCCATTAAAGAACACCATCTCAACCGGGTCATTGTCGCCTCGTGTTCTCCCAGAACTCATGAACCGATGTTTCGTGAAACCCTGAAGGATGCGGGTCTCAATAAGTATCTCTTCGAGATGGCCAATATTCGAGACCAGTGCTCCTGGGTCCATATGACTGAAAAAAAGGAGGCCACTCAAAAGGCCAAAGAACTGGTAAGAATGGCTGTGGCCAATGCTCGGATGATTCAACCCCTGGGAGAGCTTACAGTTCCGGTGATTCAAAAAGGACTGGTCATTGGAGGTGGGGTCGCTGGAATGACCGCATCCCTCAAGCTTGCAGAGCAGGGATTTGAGGTCTACCTCCTTGAAAAAGAACCTGAACTGGGTGGAAACCTTAAAAACCTCTTCTACACCATCGAAGGAGAAGATGTTCAGGCTTTCTTAAAAGATTTGATCGATCGGGTCACCCATCATCCACTTATTCATGTATTGACCAATGCCCTGGTCGTTGATTTCACCGGATCGAAGGGGAACTTTTCAACAGGGGTGATGGTCGCTCCGACCATGTACTATCGCAAGATTGAACATGGGATTACCATCCTCGCAACAGGCGCGGAAGAATGGAAACCAAACGAGTATCTCTACGGGGAAGACCCCCGGATCCTGACTCAACTCGAGTTAGAAAAAAAGATTGCCAGGCAAGAGGACGAAATCACCAGGGGAAATCACGTGGTGATGATCCAGTGTGTTGGATCCAGGAATGAAGAACGTCCTTATTGTAGCAGGACCTGCTGTGCCACAGCGATTAAAAATGCCTTAAAGCTTAAGGAACTCCATCCTGATGCGAAGATCTTTGTCCTTTATCGAGATATTAGAACCTATGGGCTTTTAGAGTCTTACTATGCCAAAGCTCGAAAGGAAGGGATTCTTTTTATTAAGTATGAGCCTCAGGAGAAACCGGAGGTACGGAAAGAAGGCTCTGAACTCATTGTGTCTTTCATGGATAGAGTCATAAAAGAGAAAGTGGAGATCAAGGCCGATCTCCTCGTATTATCCTCGGCTACCATTGCAAGGGAGAACGAGGAACTGGCAACTCTGCTTAAAGTTCCAAGAACCTCAGATGGATTCTTCCTCGAGGCCCACATGAAGCTCAGGCCCGTGGATTTTGCCACTGACGGACTCTTCCTTGCAGGATCAGGACATGGACCTAAGCTGATCAGTGAAACCATCTCCCAGGCCAATGCCGCTGTAGCCCGTGCCTGCACCATTCTTTCAAAGGATAGGATTCAGGTTGGGGGTGTGGTGGCGGTGGTGGATGGGGAGAGGTGTGCGGCGTGTTTGACGTGTGTGAGGGTGTGTCCGTATGGGGTGCCTGTGGTCAATGAGCGTGGGGAGGCGGAGATTGATGTAGCGAGGTGTAAGGGGT
>CALIBK010000151.1 GCA_938045955.1 uncultured bacterium
ATAATTTTTATTGAAATATCTATGACTTAAAATTAAGTTAAAAGTGATAGACGGTCAGCGTGATTTCATTTTTGTAAACCTTCATTGGAGGGTAAAAATCATTTTTGTCCGCCGGGGGGATATCCGAAACCCTCGGTACACGGATGAATTAGTATTTTTTCATTGAAAATCTATCCGATTTTATTTTATCATTCAATGGTTTCACTTTATTTCCTTTCGAAGGATTGAAAGATGAAGAGAATAGATGAAGAAAGAGAGATGGTAAGGGACCTTGCCATAAAAACTGCCCAGAAGGTGATCGCTCCTCAGGCTTCAGAAATTGATACCTCGGAGGAGATTCCTAAGGAGTTGATCGAATCTATGGGAAAGCAGGGGCTTCTTTCCTTTCTCCTTCCTGAAGAGTATGGAGGAGTCAATGGAGATCTTTTTTCCCTCTGCATCCTCATCGAAGAGATCGCGAAGGTTTCCGGTTCGGTAGCCTTATTCCTTCTGGCCCAGAGCATCGGAACCCTTCCAATCATCATCGGAGGGAGGTCTTCCCAAAAGGAGTGGTTATATTCCAAAATCTCCCAGGAGAATTATCTTACCGCGTTTGCCTTCAATGAGGGGGAGGGCAAATTTTATTTCCCTTCGATAAAGACCCTTGCTCGAAAAGGATCGGAGGGTTATCTCTTGAGAGGACAGAAGTGTTCAGTCACGAACGGGGGAATTGCACAAGTCTATACGGTTTTTGCCTTGACCTCTTCTCAGAAGAAAGAAGAAGCTCTTTCGGCCTTCGTGATGGAGAGTCAGACCCCTGGGATTCAATTTGGAGAAAGAGAAAAGTGGATCGGGATGAGAGGGGTGCCGATCACCGATCTTATCCTGAGGGATTGCCAAATTCCCTGGACTCATCTTCTTGGAGAAGAAGGGGAGGGGGGAAGGATTGCTTCGGAAACCCTTCTTCGCTCAAGACCTCCCATAGGAGCATTGGCCGTGGGTCTCGCTCAAGGAGCCATCGATTATGCCATCCAATATGCCAACGATCGGGTTCAATTTGGTAAGCCGATCTCCTCTTTCCAGGCAATTCAGTTTATGTTTGCGGATATGACCACCCAGACCGAAGCCGCTCGCGCCTTAGTCTATCAAGCTTCGGAAGAAATAGAGGCCCATGGAGAAAGGGGCGAGAGGTTATCTGCCATTGCCAAAATTTTTTCTACGGATGTAGCCATGAAAGTGACCACGGATGCCGTCCAGATCCTTGGGGGCTATGGCTATATGAAGGATTATCCGATGGAACGGATGATGAGAGATGCAAAGGTCACTCAACTCTATGGAGAGAGCAATCAGTCTCAACGATGGTTGATTGCCCGAGAACTCATGAAAGATTGATTCTCCGGGGGCGAAGGACATGAAGACCCTTCGCCTTCCCCTCATTCCCATCCTCCTCGTTTATATATTAGGTCTCTTCCTTGGGAATCCTCCTCTTTCTCCCTCTCCTTTATTCTTCTTTCTTCTATCGGTTTCTGTCTTTCTCTCAGGAACCTTCTTTTTAGTTTTAAATAAGTTAAAGTGGAGTTCTTTCCACTTCCTCTTTCTCTTCTTCCTTTTAGGAATCTCCTCCATCCACCTTTACCTCCATCCCCCTCTTCTCTCATCTCACATTTCCAGATTCATTGGGCCTGATCCTGTAATGGTCGAAGGGACCGTCCATCGCCCTCCTCAGATCACCGATCATGGAGCACAGATTTTAATTCAATCCCGTCGAATCATCCTTGAGGGTCAATCCGTTCCCGTGGAAGGTTATCTCCTTCTTATCTTTAAGGAGAGAGAGGTTCCTATTCGCTATGGAGACCATCTCCGTTTCTTATGCCGATTAAAAAGACCGATTGGCTTTCGTAATTCAGGTGGATTTGATTATGAGCGTTACCTGGCCTTTCAGCGGATCTATGCCCTCGGGTTTCTCCCTCATGGAAGGGAATGGGTGAAATTGGAAACCCGTCCTCACCATCCCATAGTTTTCCGAATTGAGAAATGGAGAGACTCGATCAGGGATTTTTTAATAAGAGAGGCCGAACCACCCTTTTCCTCCATTTTTCGAGCGCTTGTCCTGGGAGAACACGGCGATATTCCAGAAGGAATAAGGGAACTTTTTATTATCTCGGGGATTGCTCACCTTCTGGCCATTTCGGGAGATCATCTCGGGATCGTGGCCCTTCTCTCTTTCTCCCTTTTCTTTTGGGTTCTCAGGAGGTCAGAATTTCTTCTCCTCTCTTTCTCGGTAAAAAAACTGGCTTCCTTCCTGACAATCCCTTTCCTCCTCCTCTATACATTGATTGCAGGAGGAGGAATTTCAGTCGTTCGATCGGCCATCATGGTCATTGTTCTGTTTCTCTCTATTCTTTTTGACCGTGAAAGACACCTCCTCCACAGTCTTGCCCTGGCTGCTTTTCTGATTCTCCTCTTTTCACCTCCCTCTCTTTTTGATGTCTCTTTCCAGCTCTCTTTTCTTGCTGTTCTCTCTATCCTTTACCTCGTCCCGCGGATCCTAAAAGAATTAAGACGAGACGAGTTTCCTATCCCCTTCAGATCCTCCATGAAGGGGCTTCTTATAAAATATATTAAAATCTCCCTCATCACGACAGGTGTTGCCATTCTAGGGACTGCCCCTTTTGTGGCCCTTCATTTTAACCGTTTTTCTTTAATTGGATTCCTTACCAATTTGATAGCCATTCCCTGGGTGGGTTTTCTGATCGTTCCTCTGAGCCTGCTTGCTTCCCTTTTTTCATTCTTCTTCCCTCTTTTGGCCTCCTGGTTGATCACGATCAATGTTCTCTTAACCCGGGGACTCCTGGGTTGGGTGGGCTGGGCTGGATCTCTTCCCTATGCTTCGATATATCTTCCTACTCCAACAGGGGTTGAGATCATTCTTTTCTATGCCCTCCTCTTCTTCTCGGTTCGTCTGAGAAAGAGAGGGATTCGGTGGCTTTTCGTGGGAATCGCTCTTCTCTTTTTCCTGAATCTCCTCTACTGGGAGACCAAGGATCTCTTTCAAAAGGAACTTCGTGTCACCTTTTTAGATGTGGGCCATGGCGATTCCATTCTCATTGAATTCCCGGGAGGAAAAAGGATGTTAATGGATGGAGGAGGGCTTCCCGATGAACGATTTGATATAGGGAAAAGAGTGATCGCTCCCTTTTTATGGAAGAAGAGGATTCGAAAGATCGACATTCTTACTTTGACTCATCCCGATCCGGATCATCTGAGGGGTCTAAATTTTGTAGCCTCTCACTTCTCGATTGGCCAGTTCTGGAGCAACGGAATGAGTGACGCTTCAGGGACATACCTCCAACTGGAAAAGATCCTTAGAGAAAAGAAGGTGAAGAGTTTAACATTAAATGAAGAGAGTTCCCCAATCCTCTTTCAAGGAGTAGAGATAAGGACGCTCAATCCCCCCTCTCCCCTTATCTCTTCATCGAAGCCGAAAGAGGCCTCCACTGTCAACAATCAATC
>CALIBK010000152.1 GCA_938045955.1 uncultured bacterium
GAGGAATTATTGGCTATTGCCTTTGAGGGGGGTGTTTTCCTGGCTCAACCGCAGAGGAGTGGGTAAGAAAAGGGGCAGTCTTTGGAAGGGAGGTGCGGGTGGTTACAATCCTAGTTCAGCATAATGCGGACTGGGTGGCTGTCCATAACATTGCCCGGAGAGCTGGCTCGACGGGCGCGGGCCGCCCTAAACCGGCCCGGATTCTGAGGGTGTCCCCCTCCCATCGTCTTCCCTCGGAAAGCCCCCGGCTTTAGCCGTGGGGCGGTTTACAGCGAGAGGAATTTCTTCAGACTAAAGTCTCTTTTATCCTCAGGCGAAAGGTTTTCTTGAAGCAGAAGAGGGCTGTGCAAGTTTATTTTTCTCGCAGCTTTTGCATCATAGTCCTTTATCTCTTCCGCAGTTCCCTGTACAACTACGGACCTATAGATAAGGATGAGCTTGGCTACCTCGGGGTCTTCATCGGGGTGGTTTTCCTTTATGTGGCGATCTAGCCTACTTAGGCTATCCAGCATTCTGACTATGTGGGTGTATGCCCTTATATCCGAACTGAATGCTTTCCCCCATAGGGAAAAGTTTAGATCGAAAAAGTCTGACAACTTTTTCGGGTTTACCGCTTCTATTTTTCTCACCACTTCGTCTAGGGGGAAGTCCCTTCTGTAGTACATAACTTCGGCTATGGAAGCTGGTTTGGGAGTGAAAGAAGCTGGAGTTAGATGAAACTCTTCCCAATCCTCTGCGAGTGGTTCAGTATTGCGGAACCAAGGCATTAAGGTCTTTGGGCGCATCAAGGAAAGCCTCTCGTAGACCTTCTCTACAAGGGAAGGAGGTAGGTCCTTCCGGAGAAGCACATCGGGGGGGCCTCCTACAAAAGCCTCGGGAGGAAGGCCTTTTTGTACAGCCTTATCCCAGAGATACTCTAGATGCTCTGTAGGGATGGCGTAGTAAGCATAATAAAGTTGCCTCAGGGGGGACATAATAGATGATTCGTGTTTTCTCACGCGGTCACCTAGGTAGGCATTTGGATCGTTGGCATTCATCCTTAAAAAATTTAGGTAGTCCCTTTCAAGAAGGGTCTCCAAAACCCTTTGAGTAGCATCGGCGTCATCTCTAGTCAGGAGAATAGCCCCTAGGTTGATTGCTTCGTTGTAGATTTTGCGCCCTTCATTTACTACGTCGTCCATCAAACTCACGGTTTCATCGAACGAACTTAGATCAGAGAGTTCCTCTACGTCGTGATAGATGTAGCGGAGATCCTCCATTTTGTAACCATAGAGCAGGAGATTAATGGCTAAACTATCCTCCAAGGAATCTTTATCATAGGAAGGAAAAGGAGGGCTTTCTTTCCAGCTATTTCTCAAAATCTTTTTTGTGGAAAAAACGGCTTTCTCCCAGTCTCCATCATGGGCATAAAGAGCTATCTGAGCAAACCCCAAGGGGGAGTAGAAGAAGGCTTCTCGGGAGGCTTTAGCTATCAATTCCATGGAGACTTCGACTGGAACCGTGGGATTGGCAAGAAGCCAGTAGGAAAACTTTTGGTAGTTACGGTTGCCGCCAAACTCGGTAATGGCCCTTGAGATGACCTCCGGATTCGGATTTAGGGCTAGGTATTTCAGGGGGTCCTCTGTTCTTAGAACATCCCTTATATAGGGAGACATATGATATGGTCTTATCTTGGACGCGTATACGAAGTACGAGTTGCTGTTCTCGGCATCAATCTTAACGCCATCTTCATCAACGTCAGCTTCAACGTTCCCCTTGCTGGGATAACCTATGGCGTGCCTGACAGAAAAAACATCCCGTATTATGTGGGGTGAGGGATGATCGAACCCTCCTTTTTGGATAGCCAGGCGGTCTATGATTTCGCAATAGTCGCTCCAAAGGGCGTAAGAGGAGATTATACGGGAAGTCCCGGAGGCTTCTTGGAGAATTCTTTTCGTGAAATCTATAGCTTCTTCTGGGGATAGCAAAGGCGAGACTAAAGCTTCCACCCTTCCAACCTCTAAAGCCCTTTGCACAGCCTCGGGATTTCTGTTCAGCTTTTCGAAATAAAAAGCCCCCAGGTGTCGATGGTAGCTGGTGATTCGCCCCAGGCGGTCAAGGAATTCTGGGTCTTCAGGAGGGTTTTGCAAGAAGACCAATACCGCGTTTTCCCTGTAGTCAGCTAGGATTCTTGGGGGAACTTTTGACGAGTTTTCCAGCTCAGGGAGGTCCTCGAGGCCCTTAACACCTTCCAGCAGGATCTTAAAGGCAAAGTCTTTTAGCTCTTTAGGGCTATCCCTCTCCAGGGCCGCTTCTAACTCATCTCCTGGGAGGTAGCGGGGCGACAAACGAATAAGCCTTTCGGTACCCATCGTGGATATTATAGTTTTTACAGCCCACTTATTGGCTTTTAGGGCGAGGAAATATGCCCCACCTATAATGTTTTAGGTGGTTCTTATGCCTTACAGGAAAGACGAATTGGTTCAGGAGATAGCCCAGGACTTAGGCTTTCGGGTAAAGGAGTGTCAAATAGAAGACGGATCCCCCTACTGGGAGGCGCACTTGGTCATTGAGCATCCAAAGCTCGATTCCAGTATCGCAGCCCTACTGGAAGCCTCAGAAAAGGAGGCAATTTTGACCCTGCGCCACCCGGATATGGGCATATACCACTACCTTCTCCATTTGGAAAAGACGGATTTCTACCGGGGGTCTCCGCACTGGGAAATTAAATACCCAGGGCCTTCCCTTGAGGATAGCAGTGAGCTTTTCGCCAAACTCATTTCCACTGATTTTCTTTCTCCCCCCATTGAGGTTATCCCCCCCATAGAGGGAGAGGATCAGACTGTTATCTTCCTTGTTGGTACCATAATCGTTTCTACCGATACGGAAGAGGGACGTCGTTTGATGCCCATGATATGGAAGATGTTAAGCGAAGACGATCGGGAAATGATTCGCGACTATGTTGCCCACCTCCTGAATGAAATCGAACCAGGCATTTGACCATTCCCCTAAAACCGAAACGCGTCTCGTACTTCGCATCTTGTATTTTGCAACCCCCGGAATAGGGTTATCCCGACGAATACATCAAAGGGAAAGGAATCTAGCAATGTTTACGGTTTCTTCTGTTTGAAGAAGGGTTGGGCTATGCGAGAGCATTTTGGCAGCAATTCTTTCATCCCAAATCTCTAGCTTCCCAGCCAAAGCGGTTATAAAGATCAGGTTTTCCGCTTCCGAACGTTCCTCCTCCATCCAACGGGCTAAGGCAGTCATTTTATCCAGCACGTGAGCCCAGGTTCGAATATCCTCTCCGGAAAATTCATCTCGGAAGGGGCTTTCACCAACCATCAAATGCCCCCATTTTTCCCTACCGAACAGTGTTTCTATGAAGAAACCTGGCCTGTAGTACATGGGCTCTCTTATGTGAAGAAGCCTAGGTATTAGGTTGCCAGGTACTAAGCCAAATCCTTCGTATTCACTATAGTGGTTTGGATGTTGTACGCCTTCTAGGCCATAATGCGGGTTCGTCCGCTCCTCGTAGATCAGGAGATCCACCAACCGATATTCTTCAAGGGAGGAGAGCTCCTGGTAGGCCATTTCCTCCATATGCTTCGGGAGATCCTTGCGAAGGAGGAGATCGTGGGGCACGCCTACAAGAAGCCAGGGAGATATGTTTCCCTTTTTCTCGGTCTCTTCCCAAAGGTGTTGTACGTACTCTGTGGGAATGAAGTGATGTAAGAGGACAAAATAATCACCAAGCCATTCCCGCTTGGCGTAGTCCACTATTGCCTCTAAATTTTTAACATCTCTAAAGTCCTCAAACCTTGCACTAAAACGGTATATCATTTCCCCTATGGCCTCAACATCCCCCCTTTTCATAAGGGCTGCCCCATAGACCTCAATTGGTCTGATGATGTTGGGGTCTTCGGCAAAAGACTTAATCTTGTAAAGGATCTTCTCCGGTTCTTTAGTCGCTTCAGAAAACAAATCTATCCGCTCCGAATCCCTCAAAATGGACCTTAGGTCATCCGCTGTATATCCGTAGAGGAGGAGGTTAACGATGAAACTAGCCTCCCATTCCCATCTGCCCTGAAACCGTCCCCCAGCACTTTCGATCAACTGCTTCGTAGAGGCAAAGGCCTTTTCCCAATCCCCGTTATGGGCATAAAGGGCTATCTGAGCAAACCCCAAGGGGGAGTAGAAGGCTCCTCGGGAAGCTTTGATCGCCAACTCCACAGAGACTTCGACGGGAACCGAGGGGTTAGCAAGAAGCCAATAGGAAAACTGTTGGTAGGCGGGGTTGCCTCCAAACTCAGCGATAGCCTTGGAGATGACCTCTGGGTTGGGGTTTAGGGCCAGGTATTTCAGGGGGTCCTCCACCCCTTGGCCTCTCTTGTAGTTCTCCTGCCGGTAGGTCATTCCTGGGGGTAGGAACGCGGCCTTTCTAGGCCCACGGTAAACGGCCTCTTCAGGGTGGCCCAACCTGTGCCTAAGGCCTAAAAGGTCAATCCGGATGTGAGGAGATGGATGATCTATTCCCTGCTGATGGAGGGCTATTTGATTGACAATCTCGTAGTAGTCTTCCCGAACGGTGAAAATAGGTTCAGGGGTTTCTCGTAAGGCTTTTTTTACCCACCCCACAGCCTCTTCTGGAGATAGCATGGGAGAGACCAGGGCTTCGACTCTACCGGCTTGCAGGGCCCTTTCTACGGCCTCCGGATCCTTGGCCAGGTTTTTGAAGTAATAGGCCCCTAAATGGCGGTGGTAACTGGTGATTCGTCCCAAGCGGTCCAGAAGCTCTGGATCCTCAGGAGGATGCATTAGAAAGGCGATCAAAGCCCTTTCTCTGTAATAGGTAAGAGGGAGGGTGGGAGTGCGGGAGTCGTCGTCTACAGCTTTTCCAAAGGGCTGGGGGAGGTCCTCGAGGCCCCTTAGGTCTTCTAGTAGTACCTTGAAGATGTATTCCCTAAAAGCTTTAGAAGTCTGTACCTCTCCGAGAAGATGTTCTAGTTCCTCTCCCGGAAGGTATCGAGGAGGGAGTTGGAACAACTGTCTTTTGTTCTTATCCATAGGACCTTCGACTTCCAAGGCAGACCCTCTGATTTCCCGGCCCGGCATCACTTGTATTATAGGGGTCCAAACACACGAGGATTTTTCGTTTGCCATAAAATATTGATATGGGCCGTTAGCTCAATCGGTGAGAGCAGCCGGCTCATAACCGGCTGGGTGCAGGTTCGAGTCCTGCACGGCCCACCAGACTGAAAAAGGGCGAGGAAAAATCCTTGCCCTACAATACCTGAGGAAAGGAGGAATAGATTGAAAGATGTGGGCCGTTAGCTCAGTTGGTAGAGCAACCGACTTTTAATCGGTTGGTCGCAGGTTCGAGTCCTGTACGGCCCACCAGAACGAGGAGGTGTAGCTCAGCCGGAAAGAGCAGCCGCCTTCTAAGCGGCGAGTCGGGGGT
>CALIBK010000153.1 GCA_938045955.1 uncultured bacterium
ACGTTTATTAGTACCAACGAAGCTTTTTTTTGATTTAAAAATCAAATAAGAAGTAAAAGCCAAACCAACAATATTTCTAAAAAAGACTTTTTCCATAGTGGGTAAGTCTCCAGAAAAGTTTTTCGAAAGCGGCTGATGAACTTTTTATCTCCCAGCCAGCCGTGAGCAAACATATTAAGGGACTCGAGCATCAACTGGGGTTTGTTCTCATTCAGCGAGGGAAAGGGGAATTTAAACTGACGGAAGAGGGGAAACTCCTGTATAAAGAAGCAAAAAGGATGCTCCACCTCATCCGTGAGGCTGAAGGTCACATTAAAAGACTCCAGAAAGAAAGGCAGGGTTTTCTGAAGATCGGAACAAGTGAGTCCTATTCGAAATGTTTAATGCCTTCTCTCCTTTCAGCGTTTCAGAGTGCCAATCCCCATATCAAAATTTCCCTGGATGTTGGAAATTCCGAAGAGATTGAGAGAAGTCTGGTTACCTATAGGAACGATCTTGCCTTGATTGCGATCACCAGGGTGTCTTCAAGGTTTGTTTCCCTCCCTTTTTTGAAAGAAGAACTGGTTCTCATTGCTCCACCTTCTCATAAGGTGGCTCAAAAGGAAAGGGTTTCCATAGAAGAAATCCAGGGCTATCCGTTCATCATCCGGGCGAAAGGCTCCACGACTCGAAAGATCCTTCTCGAAGCCTTTCAAAAACAAGGGATTTGCCCATCCCTGCTCATCGAGGCAGGAAGTTCGGAATTTATCAAACAGTGGGTTTCCGAGGGAAGAGGAATTTCGATCATTGTCAAAAGGATTGTGGAAGAGGAAGTTAAAAAGGGGTTGATTCGGATGGTTCCTTTAGAAGAGAGACTCACCCTCCAGGTGGCACTCCTTTACCTGAAGGAGGAGAGAAGCAATCCCGCCGTTCAGGCCTTTTCAAGATTTATTCAAGAAAAAAGAAAGGAGTGGATGAGCTAAAGATGAAGATAGGGGTCCTTTCCGATACCCATTTAAGAGAGCCTACGGCTGAATTCAAAAGGATGGTTGAACATTATTTTAAGGAGGTCGAAAAGATTCTCCATGCAGGGGACTTTGTGGATTGGTCTATTGCAGAGTATCTTTCAGAGCAAAAGGAGCTGATCGCTGTGTGCGGAAATATGGATCCTTATGAGATTCGAAGGGCCTTTCCACAAAAGAGAGTCATTGAGCTGGGAAGTTTTAAAATCGGTCTTATTCATGGAGGGGGAGCCCCCCTCGGAATAGAATCGAGAATCAGGAAAGAGTTTGATGAGGTGGACGCAATTGTTTATGGTCATACCCATACCCCTGCCAATCACCCATCCAAGGGGATCTTCTTTTTTAACCCGGGCTCTCCCACCCATTCTTTCTGGCATGGAGCTACGATAGGGATTTTAGAGATTGGTGACCAGATAAAAGGTGAGATTATTAAGATAGGAGATTGAAGGCAGGAGTTTAGGCCATTCTATTTTTTAAGTTTTTCCACTCATTAAAAATAAACATAAAAAGAAGGGATAAAGAATATTTTGCTTCACCCTTTCCCCCTACTGATTCGATCCAGAGGTTTTGAGAACTAATTCCAAAAAGGCTTCTGCTCCAGGATATCCTCCCAACTGAGCATGGACAATTTTATGGGTTCCATCCTCGTTAAATTTGACTACTATAAAATAAGGGGTTCTTACCTCTCCAAAGAGTTTATGAAGGGTATAATCTCGATCAGAAAAGAGCGGGAAGGGAATCTTATAGGTCTTCTTGAAAGTTTCTACTTCGAAAGGGGTATTTCCCGCTCCGATTCCAATTATTTTTATCTTTCCTTTGAGCTCCGTATCCTTTTCGATCAAATTGTAAAGTTCATTTATTCGGGGAGCCTCCTTATGGCATTGAGGGCAATACATACTAAAAATCTCGATAATGAGGATCTTTGTTTTTATCTCGGAAATTTTAAACAGACCTTTCCCTGAAAGCCCAAGATATTCCTTCAGGGATGGGTCTTCAGGAACGGGAAGGGAAAAAGGAGGAAGGGTTCCCCCTGGTTGAAGGGGGTTCATGGGTGAAGCCAATAGTTCTATGAGGGGATAAGCTAAAAGAGAAAATGCAAGAATCGATCCTAAAATTTTCTTCACTTCTTCTTGTTTAAAGCCATTTTTTGATGGCCTTCAGGACCTCCTCATAGTCGGGTTCATGGGTGAGCTCTTTAACCAATTGAATATATTGAACGATGCCCTTCTGATCGACCAAAAAGATTGCCCTCGCTAAAAGCCTCAGTTCCTTTATCAATACCCCATAAGACAATCCAAAGGAAGCATCTCTATGATCTGAGAGGGTTTGTAGATGAGCCACTCCGGCGGCAGCGCACCATCTTTTTTGAGCAAATGGAAGATCCATACTGATGGTTAAAATCGAAATATCAGGACCCAAACGAGATGCCTCCTCATTGAATCTACGGGTTTCCATATCACAGACCGGAGTGTCGAGGGAAGGGACCGAAGAGAGAAGACAGGTTTTCCCCCTAAAGGTGGAAAATGAAACGGGATTTAGATTTGGATCCAAGGCAGTAAAGTCCGGTGCTTCATCTCCGATTTTAATTTCATTCCCCACTAAAGTCAGAGGATTTCCCCTCATTGTGATCAATCCTGGACGTTCTTTCATAACTCGCTCTCCTGGTTTTATTTTTCCCTTCATGCCTATACGGGTGTTGGTCCACAGGCGCGGCTGGTTGGAGTTTTTAATTTCTCTTTGATCACGTCTACAAGAAATCGCAAGGCCCCATCTTTGTCTCGGTCCAAGATGATCGCCTGAAGCTTCTGAACCTCTTCATCGGTGAGTTTAATGAGATGTTCTGCCATACTTTTTTCCTCCTCGATGATTAGAAAGGATACACTTAATTATTCAATTTTTCGAAATTTTTCCCCCTTTACGCCACAAATGGGACAAACCCCGGGGGCCTCTTTCTCGGCTGTATAGCCACATACAGGACATACATAATAAGGGAAACTCTCCTGAGTTTTCCCCAGGGTGTTCAGAAGGTTCTGGTAGAGGCTGGCATGGATTTTCTCCACCTCGTTGGCGTAGTGGAATGTCCTTTCTGCCTCTTTGTTTCCTTCCTGTTTTGCAGCTTCGATCATCTCGGGATACATCTTCTTAAACTCGTGGGTCTCTCCTGCAATCGCCTCCTCCAGATTCTCTTTTGTACTCCCGATTCCTTTAAGAGCTCTTAGATGATTATGGGCGTGGATGGTTTCAGCCTCCGCAGCCGCCCTAAAAAGACGGGCGACCTGGGGATAGCCTTCCTGTTCCGCCTTGACCGCAAAGGCCAGATATTTTCGGTTCGCCTGGGATTCTCCAGCAAAGGCTTCTTTGAGAAATTGTTCCGTTTTAGTACCCATATTATAACCTCCTCTTCCGATTTATTTTCTTTCCAATTTTTTGCACTTTGGACATCTTCCATAAAATTCAATGGTAGCTTTTAGAATTTGAAAACCTTCCTCTTCAAGCCTTGATAAGTAAAGAGGAAACTCGTGAAAGATATCCACGATTTTATGGCACTTAACACAAACGAAATGATGGTGGGGTTTTGTATCAGGATCAAAACGCTTCTTTTCAGGATCCAGGTGCAATTCAATGAGATAGCCCCGTTCTTTCAAATGTTCCAGTGTATTATAGACCGTGGCGAAGGACATGGTTGGAAATTTTCTGGTCACCGCTTTATAAATGGTCTCAGCGGAAGGGTGTTCCTTATTCCCGTCCAGATAATCCAGGATAGCCAGCCTCTGAGGTGTCAACTTTAATCCTAAACTCTTATACTTTTCCATTTTCTAACCTTATTATCATTTTTATCATTTTAGAATCATTCTTGTCAAGTATTTTTTAAATTTTAGAATATCCCTTGCTGAAAGGCGAGAATTCGTTAGGCCTGAGAGGGGTATTCCCGAAACCCTAATGAGGCGGATCGAATCAGTATAAAAGAGAATACGAAACGATCCTATTCTACCCTCATGGGTGAAGGATCACTATTTCCCAGATTGAGAAATTCTTTGTATTATTTAAAGATCAACCCCTTCTGGATTCCCGTTTTCACGGGAATGAGAATTTCCTTCATTGGGTGGCAGGTGCCATTCCTGCGGAAGCAGGAATCCAGTATCTTTGATTCAATTAATGAAGAAAAATCGCTCAACTTAGGTATTTTTTAAATTTTAGGGAATCCTTACCTGTAAAAGGGTTCATCTTGAAGAGACAGAGGGATCGTGATAAGAAAAAATGATGAGGTCCAGCAGGGAACTTAGAAACTTACAGATAGAGATTGTAAAATGTAAAAAAATGCGAAAGGTTGGTGAATTATCTTCAATTCCTATCGGCCCATAAACACAAAAGAGTCAGAGATTGGACCTATTGGGCCAAACCTCTTCCAAGTTTCGGAGATCCGAAGGTCCGGGTCCTCATCGTGGGTCTTGCTCCGGCAGCTCATGGGGGAAATCGAACCGGGCGGATGTTTACAGGGGATCGGAGTGGGGAATGGCTCTTCCAAGCACTTTACCTATCCGGTTTTTCAAACCAACCCTTCTCCTCACGAAGAGATGATGGGCTTTGTCTCAAGGATTGTTACATCACAGCTACCATTCGTTGTGCCCCTCCTGGAAATAAACCCCTTCCCGAAGAGATCGAGAATTGTCGAAGTTACTTTATAAGGGTGTAACGTAAGGATCATTTGTGGACTTTTTGTAAAAATCATTTATGGACGGAGGGAGAAGAAAGGGTAGAAAAGAGGGGTGAGATGAGCCACCTTTACTTCAGAGGGGGATCTATTTTTATCGGAAGATGGTCGAAGGAGGAGGGGTGAAGGTGGCTTATAAGAGGTGTGCTTATTGTGGGAGTTTTTTTATTCCTGATCCGAGGGTAGCTGATCATCAGAAGGCCTGTTCCCTGGGCTGTCAGAGGCTCGGGAAGCGGGAGGATAATTGGCTTTATCGAAGGAGGAATTTAATGTATTGGGAGAATCATTATGAGGATTATGTAAGGCCCTGGAGGCAGAGGCATCCTGAGTATCATAGGCAGTGGAGGGCGAGGAGGAGTTAATGGCCTAACTCACGAGAAATGGAGGATTGGTCTCATCCCTTGGACCCTATGAGATTTCGGTATAAATGAGACCATGAGGGATTGGAAACACTAAGGATATACCCCCTTTTTCTAAAAAAGGCGTGTATCTCCATTTCATCTGTTTTACGAATTCCTGTTTAGGGTAAATTAATGATCAGCCCCCTTTTCTGCCGTATGTTTCTTAGCAAAAATCAACACCTTGCAATCGAAAAGTCTTAATCCGTTCTCTATTTAACAACCATGACAGTACACGGAACCAGCTTGGTAATATTCTGGGAGGTACTTCCCCAAACCCTGTCATAGATTTTCGAATGACCCATGAATCCGATTACGACCAGGTCAAAATGATGGTTCCTGGCATAATCAACGATGGTTTCCACTTCATGACCTGCCACCACTTTGCTATGGAGTGTAACCCCTTCTTTGGCGGCCATCTCCTTGGCCTCTTCGACCAATCTTGCAAAATAACCATTCTTTTCTGCCTTGGCCTCCAGAACTTCTCCAACAGTAGCAGCATAGTGGGGAAGATTCTCCTCGACAGAAATCGAGTGGAGCTCAACTCCGTAGTGTTTGGCAATGTCAATAGCTGCCTTTAATGCCTTCTTTGCCCCATCTGAACCATCATAACCGACCAAGATCTTTTTAAACATCTATTCCTCCTTCCCGCTGGTTCTCCGAATCATTCTCCCCATTTATTACATGGTTTGGGTAAAACCATCTCTGGGCAATGAACGTCGGGATCACAGCACTTGCGACTACGACTGATACAAGCACCGAAAACTGTGCGCGATCAATAATTCCAGAAGTGAAACCATACATTGATGAGATAGTCCCCATGGTAAGGCCCGTGCTCATGAGCAGAGTGGTAAACATCGCCTCCTTCTTGACAAACCGTCGGGCAAATGGATAGATACCCATGATCTTTGTCACCTGTTTCACTCCAAAAAGGATAACAAACAAAGTAAAGTTCTGATAGAGCATTTTCAACGAGAGGTTAATCCCCCCATTGATAAAAAAGAAGGGTGTGATCATTGCAAAGGCAACGGTCCTCAGCTTCCTCTGGAGGAGACGGTTCTTACTGAAATAGTTTGAGAGGACTAACCCGCTTATGAAGGCGGGAAGGATGGCATGACTCGAACCCAACTTCGAGAGATAAATAAAAAGGAAGAATATGAAAAAGAGGAACTTAATCTCCGGTTCAATTACCCTTTCGCCATATCTTCTGAAGATCAGGGGTGAGATCTTTGGCATGAAGAAGATAACGAAGATTGAGACTCCGGCGAAGAGTAAAGTGAGGAGGCTAAATTCTGCAAAAACGAGACTCAAAGCCAGGGCCGTTCCAAGATCGGTGATAAAGCATGAGGCCATGATAATCTTTCCAATCTCATAATTTGTCAGTCCGGTTTCGACCAGAACGGCATAGACCACGGCCAGGGAAGTTGTGGAAAGGGCTATTCCTGCGATCAAGGACGCATTAAAGGTCCAATGAGAAATCCAATAGCAATAAGCGATAGCACCCAGGAAAGGTCCAAAGAATGAGAATCCGCCGATCAAAAGGCTTTCTTTTGCCTTTTCTCTCAATATGACCAAGTCCACTTCAGCACCTGCCAAAAAGGTCAGAAGGATCCCTCCAAAACCGGCAAGGAATGTGAGCCAGGGGGTCGAAGAAACCTTCAGAAAATTTCCACCGATCACCCCAAGAGTAATTTCAATAAGGGCAACGGAAATGCCTGTTTCAACGGAAATGAGGCTTCCCAAAAAGATCAATAAACCAATGATCAACGCAATATACTGATCATCCAATGTTTGCTCTCCTTTCAACACCTGTAAGATGATTTGATTCGGTCTGCAATTCCTCCATTGTCTGCTTATTCTCATTGGCTTGTCCATGGGCCTTGAAGAGGGCCGATTCAAGGTGTGTGGTGAAGGAACCAAAGACTTTATCTTCCAGTTTCTGTTTCCATTGTTCGGGTCCAACCGAATTGAGTAGGGGATCGGGAATCGCATTTCTTAATGGAATGGATCGAAACGACCCATCTCTTAAAACAGAATGGGGTCTTTCAATATCTTACGGGATTACCCACTTATCCCAATCCTACCACCTTGAGGCGTTTCCTCCTTCGGATGGCTCCCTTAGGCTTACCAAAACTAAGGAGACTACAGGATCGTCTTCTCCTCTCCATGACTCTCAAACCCAAGCCTCCCACCAGGGTGATCTTCGATCTGGATTCCACTGTCCTCATCCTCTACGGCAAACAGGAAATGGCTCGGATTGGTTACAACCCCAAGAAGTGGGGCCGTCCTTCCTATCATCCTCTTCTCTCCCTCAATGGGATCACCAGGGATTTCTGGCACAGAGAACTTCGCCCCGGAGATACCCATACCGCAACTGGAGCCATAGATCTTCTAAAGGCCTCTTTTGTCAAATTACCCCCCTCTGTAAAGATCGTAATGATTCGGGCCGACAAGGGGTTTTACGATCACGAGACCATCGAATATCTGGAATACCGGAGAGCCCCTTTTGTCATTGTAGCCAAGCTTACCGCTCCAATCAAGAGAGAACTCTCAGGGCTTTCTTACCGGGTTCATTCTTTTGCTCTGGAGACCGCATAGTTTATGGATCAACCCACGAGATAGAAAAAGAAGTATCGGTTTGTGGTAGTCAGGCGTCTCATCCCGGAAGACCCGACGGAAAAGCTTCCCCTTTTCTCGATGGGCAAATACAGCTACCAGGTTCTTCTGACCAATATGAAGCTAAAGCCTCTCAATACCTGGAGGTTTTACAATGGTCGAGCCGCTCTCGAACTGATTATCGAAGAGCTCAAAGGGGATTACCCCTTGGGGAAGATCCCCACGAAATATTTCGCAGACAACGAGGCCTACTTTCATACTCTTTTTTTCTTACAATCCCATCAATTGGTTCAAGCGGTTATGTCTACCAAAGGAGTTTCATCACATGACCCTTAACACTTTACGGAGTCAGCTTCTGCTCGTTTCCGGGGAGCTGGTAAAAGTTGAGCACAGACCAACCTTAAAATTACCAGCTAATTTTTTGTATAAGGATGTATTTGAATATGCCATAAGAAAAATCGATAAATTGAAATTCTGATACATAGTTTTCACGCAGGATTCAGGTTAATTTTATTACCATCTAAATTTTCTGTGAAACGATGGTTAGTGATGAACTTTTAAACGTCCGCATTCGAAGGGTTTGGAGCCCTACCTTCCCAGCCTTCCAAGGATTTTTTCAGAGCTCTCTCCATGTAGGACAGAGGAAATCTCACCATTGAGATTTACATTGTCTGTTCCGAATATTATGTTATATAAATCTTCGCCGTAACTCGTTTGCAACGGTTCTCCTTTGATTAACTTAAACGTTCTTTCCCCCTCTGTTTGTCTCTCAGCTCGCAGGAATAGGGCGTTTCCCGTATTTTTATCGAAAAAACCATACGCAAACTCATATAAATGGGTAACAAAGAACACCTTGATACGTTTTTCTACCAAAGCACTAACGATCTGCCTTGCGATCTCCGAGCCCTCTCTTTCATTGGTCGCGGCAAAGGATTCATCTAAAAGTACCATCGAATTTGGCGTTATCTTGTCTACGATGTCATTCATCCTGCTAAGTTCCTCGTCAAGTTTACCGCTTTTCATCGTAGGATCTTCTTCCCGTTTGTAGTGGGTGAAAAGACCGTCACAAATATTGGAAGAGAAAGACTCTGCCGGTACAAACATACCGCATTGCATCATCAATTGGGCCAACCCGATGCTTCGCAAAAAAGTCGACTTCCCGCCTTGGTTGGCACCTGTAATGATCACGAGGTTTTTATTATCAGCATCCACATCATTGCCCACGACCTTTTGTTTCATTGTTAATGCCAGACAGACATCGTATAACTCTTGGAAAGAATGTCTGTGGTCACATGGAACCAACGGCAAAGGAAAGCATACCGGCTCTCCCATTTGAGATAGCTGTTCATATAAATTCAAACAACCAACGTAAAAGGCCAATTCCGTCCGCAACATGTTAAAAAAACTGAGAATATGATCAGTGGACTGGGCAAGCGCATTGGCAACGAGGTTGAGCCCCCTGTCTCTTAATTCCGACAAGGCCCTGGCGCCACTTTCATCACGAGGATGGAGATTATAGATGTAAACGGGTGGTTTCTTGGCAAAAATTCGCTCAATCCAACTCTGTTTTTTCTCTTGGGGTTTGCGAAGCACGTAATTGGTCCCTTTGTTGCCCTGTCCCAATTCAGCACTGATTAAAACCCCCTCGCGGAATTTCAGCTCTTTCAGATGATTTTGGATGCTGGCGAGATATTCTTCAGCAAGTTCTCTTCTGAGCATCGCGAAAAACTCACTAAAGCCCTCTGACTCAAATTTATCGGCATTTTCATCGGCGATATGCCTTAGTCTTCTGAGCATGCCTACAAACAATTGCAGCACTTCGATCGATCTGGACAATATTGCGGATGGATATTTACTGAACCAATAGCCAAAATAAACCTTTTTCTCCTTCTCAATCGCCTCCACCGCGATATCGTAGATATTTCTGACAATGGAAGGGTTTTTCAGACAATCCTTAAGAATATTTTGACGATATAGGATTGTGCCCACATCATTCTCTAAACCCGACCATACCGCTCTCCTTGCCACGTCAAATAGAAATTCGTCACCGAGCGCCATGGCGTGAAATAGCGTGTTTAGTTCCAGGTCTTGTGTCAATGCCGGTTCATTCCACGGCAATTTCCCTTTCAGGTCGAAATCACGATCTCTAAACATTAGTAAAGCCTTCATGATTTGATACGCTCCTTTAAGTCATGGTATGTAAGTCGATACTTCTCGGCAATGGCTATCGCGTATGCAAGTCCGTCTGCAGGCCTTCTTACAATTTTATACGTCCGTAGCGTTGGATTTTCAGGGACCACCGTACTGACCATGCTTACGGTTTGCTCGGCGAAGGAAGCCAGTTCATCGATGAATGTCACCCAAACGCACAGCAAGTCCAATTCGATAATCTTTTCCATTATCTTCTTGCTCAAGAAAATTTGGTCCTGCAAGGTTGCTGAAGTGAAAATCTCATTAATGATGATAATACTCCTTGATGTAGCCTGCTCTAAAATGGAGTGAATTCTCAAGAGGTCGTCCTGAAGTTTACCACGGAGATTCTTGATGTCTTCTTCCTTTTCAAAATGCGTAAAAAGCCTGTCGAAGAGATAGAGTTGGGCCTCTCTGCCCGGAACAGGACAGCCAAGGCTCGCCAGATAATGCAACTGCCCGAAGGTTCGGGCGAAGGTTGTTTTACCGCCCTGGTTCGGGCCGGATACGACAACTATGCGCTCTTTGCCTCTTAAGTAAAAATCATTACAGACAATGGATTTTTTCTCGGTGATGAGTTTATAGGCCAGGGCCAAATCAAATCCTTCATGGTTATAAATCTCCTTGCTCTCATCCGAAATCTGCGGATAGCAAAATTTTAATCCCGTTCGCTTAACCATCACAATAAACTCCAGGTAGGCGATGTAAAATTGTATTTCCCGGTCAAAGAGGCGAATCGTTTCATCGAGATAATTGCTGTTTTTGGCGCAATAATTGTCGAGAGCAAGAAATATATCGGGATACAATTTGGCTACCAGATCGAGTACCGCCGCTTCAACATGGTTCATGTCCGCTGGCCCGCTGCTAAATCGGACCCTGTAATCTTTTACGGCGCCCTGTTTGAATTTCTCGAATGTCTCCTCAATCGTCGCGCTGTAATCAATTTCAAATTCGTATTTGCGGACCCTGATACTGCTGTCCTTTATCAGCAGGGAATATTTTATGGATGACAAGTCGTTGAAAAGCTTTTTCGTTTCGGCCAGGAGAGATCTATACCCCTCGGAATGGATGTAGTCTGTCAAATACTGGCGGAAGGATTGAAAACCGCGCGATTCTAAGTCTGCAATGGATAGATCGTGAGCCAGACGATTAATGGCGTCGCAATAAATTCTCACCGATTCCAAAAACCATCTCTCCTTCTGGTATTTGTAGTAAAGCTTTTCTCCCTGGGCAAGATGGTCTCGCATGGCGCGCATGTCTTGAGCGAACGACTTTATGTTTTCGAGTAGCTGTTTGTTTTCAAGGTCCCGGAATATTTCGTGCCGGTACGTGATCGAATCTATATCCTTCAGCGGAGTGTAAAAAAACGGTTTCAGGTCATATTCCTGCTTGCCAGCCGTGATGGTGTCTAGGATCTGATCGAGATTTAAATCGACAAAGAAGATAGGGGCTTCGGGTGTTTCCTTTTTTACATCGTCTGTTTTTGGAAAAAGTATGCTTTGGAAAATCATGAGAAAAAGCACCTCCTTAGACATGCCCATCACCTTGGAGATGATGTGCCTTGTCCGAGCGAAAGAGAGAAAGGTTTTTACCGCTCTTTACTTTTCGATTCTTGTTCGAGGCGTCTGGAGGATACACGAGAATAAAGTTTTGTATGGCAGGATCCATAAAAAAAACTCCTCCAGGTTTTCCCTGGTAGGAGTTTTTCCATCAACCGATCCCTGACTCCCACCAAGGAGCTATCAACCTCAGTAGGAGTCATCAGCCCTAAGGCATTAAGTGGACTCCATCACTTTTAGAGAATATTTACCCTTTCATCAAATTTATGTCAAGTGTTACGCTATCTCGGGTTGCTAATTCTTATTGCAAGACAATCATAGAGAAATCTGTTCGGCTGGTAAGCGGTTACTGAGCGTGGCAGAATTCTGTAACCCCTATAGCTGAAAGGGGTCTTCTCTGCCAGGGAGGTTGCCAGTTCGTCTGAAGTTTCAAGGAGTGAGACAATTTCCTGGTCTTGGGAGAGAATAATGGGTTTGCTTCCAGGAATAATCAGAACGGACAGTGGTATGAAACTGAGGGAGGATAATAGATCGGCGGATACAGCGATCTCCGGAGTTGAGATCACGGCCGCCTGTCTTGCTTCAAGACGAATCATTCGTGCTCTGGCTTCAGGAACCTCGGCTTCAAGAGCATCAGCAATCAGATCGAGCAAGAAATTCCTGACTTCCATAAGGTTCGACACCTTCTGGATGTCTCGCTTCCCTTCATTTTTCTTGATGACTTTGACCAGTCCCGAAATTTCCTTGAGGTAGACATTCTTCTGTGTATCAGGAACATAATGCATTACGACCAGATGAACGGGTTTCTCGTCTGGAGATCCGTATTGAATTCCCACAGGACTCCAGCCCACCGAACAAACCAATTCCCCTTCCCCGGGATGTCGGCCATGAGGACAAGCCCAACCCATACCGATACCGGTATTTGCTGCACGTTCCCTGGTTAGGACGGCCCCTTCCACATCCGTTCCCGGCTGGATATCTGGGATGGCCTCAATCAGACTTGCCAGATATTTGAGCGCATTCTCCTTGTTGTTGTCCGGTAACTCAATCAGTCTTCCTTCCTGTAAAGCATCCAGAATACTTTTCATCTTAGTCGACTCCGTATTTATTGAAAAACCACACCTTAACGCTATGCGTCAAAACCGCATAGGTGACAAGAAACCCGAATATCCACAACCAGTAAACAGCAGGGAGTGGCACAAATCCAAAGGCCTCGGCAAAAGGCGAGTAGGGCAAAAAAGCTCCAATCGCCATCACAAGCAATGTTGTAAAAAGGAGTCCCGGACTGGCAGTACTCTGAAGAAATGGGATTTTTCTCGTTCTGATAATGTGGACGATCATCGTCTGGGTCAGAATAGATTCAACAAACCATCCCGTATGAAACAGGTTCTCATAATAGGTCTTCATGGAAGGCAGGACATGGGGGTTGACGAATTGGGAGCATTTAAAGAAAAAGAGCATCAAGAAATAGGTTGCATAATCAAAAATGGAGCTGATGGGGCCAATAAAGATCATAAATTTCTTGATATTCCCAATATTCCATTTACGCGGGGTCCTCGTAAATTCTGCATCGACTTTGTCGGTGGGGATACCGACTTGCGAAATGTCATACAGGAGGTTGTTAAGGAGGATCTGGATGGGTGCCATGGGTAGAAAAGGCAAGAAATAGCTTCCGCCAACGACACTGAACATGTTGCCGAAGTTCGAACTCGCTCCCATGCGGATATACTTGATAATGTTTCCAAAGACTTTTCTTCCCTCTTCGATACCATCTTCAAGGACCTGGAGGGATTTTTCGAGGAGAACAATGTCAGAAGACTCCTTGGCGACATCAACGGCGGTATCTACGGAAATGCCCACATCTGCCTTCTTCATGGCCAGGGCATCATTGATGCCGTCGCCCAGGAATCCGACCACGTGGCCCCGGCGCTGAAGAGCCTGAATGATTTCTTCTTTCTGCGACGGTGAGAGGCGGGCAAAGATCGTGGCTTTCTCAACCGAATCTTCAAACTGGCTCCTGTCCATATTCATAAGTTGGTCTCCGGTAAGGATTTTTTCACTTTCGATTCCAACGTCCTTGCATACTTTCTTTGCCACCAACTCATTGTCACCCGTCAGAATCTTTACGGTGATACCCATCCTGCTCAAATTCTGAAGGGCGACTACCGCTGAATCCTTCGGTGGATCAAAAAAGGCAATGTATCCCAATAAAATCAGGTCACTCTCATCGTTTACAGAGAAGACTTCCTTGTCTTTCGGAAATTCTCTATAAGCCACGGCTAAGACCCGATATCCATCCTCACTGAGAGAATGATACTCTTCCATGAGATCATATTTGATCACATCAATCAACGGGTAAATCTCGTCATCCACCTGGTAAAACTTGCAAACCCGGAACACCTCTTCCACCGCTCCTTTGCAGATGAGCACATGATCCCCTTCGTATTCGACAACCACGGACATTCGCTTTCTTGTAAAATCGAATGGAATCTCATCCACCTTCCGGCAGCTCCGCTCCACTTCGAATTCGGTATGTGACAGGATAGACCGGTCCAGCAGATTTCGCAGCCCTGTCTGGTAGTAGCTATTCATGTAAGCATATCGAAGAACATCTTCACTCTCGCGGTTCGTCACATCGATGTATCTTTCAAGCACGACCCTGTCCTGGGTGATTGTACCCGTCTTATCTGTGCAGAGAATATCGATGGCCCCGAAATTTTGAATGGCGTTCAAACGCTTGACGATTACTTTCTTTTTCGACATCGCACGGGCGCCCTTGGCGAGATTGACCGTGACGATCATCGGCAGCATTTCGGGACACAATCCAACCGCTACGGCAAGCCCGAACATCAGGGCCTCTATCCAGTTGCCTTTCGTCAATCCCACGATCAGAAAGACAACGCAGACCATCACGGACATGAAACGGATCATCAGCCAGGTGAACCCTGCAATCCCTCTGTCAAAACTGGTCAAAACCCTCTGAGAGGCGAGCCTTTGAGAAATCGAACCGAAATAGGTTCTTGAGCCGGTGTTGACCACGACCCCCCTCGCAGTGCCGCTCAGCACACTGCTCCCCATAAAGCAGGCATTCTGAAGTTCCAGGAGGCCCTTCCCAACGATGGAACAGGGGCCTGCGTTCTTTTCGACGGGCATCGATTCCCCGGTGAGAGCGGATTGATTAATGTAAAAATCCTTAGCGCTGATAAGCCTAATATCCGCAGGGATCAACGCTCCGGCGTCGAGAGCCAGAATATCTCCGGGAACGATTTCTGACATGGGGATTTCGATTTCTTTTCCTTCCCGGATAACATTCACATTCGTTTGTACCAACGTCCTCAGCTTTTCGACCGCTCTGCTCGCTCTTTTCTCTTGGAAATAGGCAAGGAATACGCTAATTAGGATCATTCCGCCCACCACGAGGGTTGAACGGAGATCTCCCATGACCAAGGCCACGAAGGAGATGATCAAAAGAAGAATAACAAGCGGATTTGTAAACCTTCGAAGTATTTCGAAGGGGAAGCTAATTCTTTTTTCCCGGATGATCTCGTTGGGGCCGAATTCTTCCCGGAGCAATTCCACCTGACTTGTCTTAAGGCCCTGCTCCGAAGTCGATAGGTGTTTCAGCGCTTCCTCAGAGGACATGGCGCATATTTCTATAAGTCTTTTCTCATTTCCGTTTGTTCTTTGAAGGAGGATTCCAGGCTTTTCTTTAACGAAGAAGAGGGATATCTTATCAGCTATAGATTTCCACATGGCGGATTCCATACGGGGCAGTCGAATTTCCGGAATAATCCTGTTTTTGATCTCCATTGGAACAACCCTCCTTTAACGGGAGGTATTTCTGCATCCCGATAGCGCGCCTTTTATAAAAGGAGATATTATTGGAATAAATCTTGACTTAATTTAGGGGCTTAGAAGTGGGATCGCTACTAAATTGCAGACCGTGCCAGCAGATAAGTCCCCTTTCCGCCCCTTGCCTTCGCCACGATGATCTTCGTGGATAAAGCAAAGGGTGAATCGGGGAAAATCTCTTAGATCACCTCTGCTTTTTCCACATCGTGGCGTTGGAATCTCTGTTACCCGGAGGTTCCTGTGTGTCTATTTCCATATAATCTCCTTTAGATGCCGAGTGGATCGTTGGAGTAGAAATGAAAAAACCATTCCCGAGGGGGGAATGGTTTCAAATATACATCGGACACATTATCGGATGTCTGACTTCACGTTCCCCACTCGTTCAAGCTTTGGCACCGCGTACCGTAAGAGGCCGAATGGCCTCAGCCACATTGAGCAAACCCTTAAGCCGGGAGTGCTTGGTCAACCTCTCGGGAAAACTTCTTTCGAAGTCTCCGGGCAGTGGCCTGTGTGTTTCGCGGGAGCCTCACCTACCGAGGATCCTTCTTTACGGGATAATTAATAAGACAAATTCAAAATTGTGTCAATAGCCTAAAGGCAACTTCCTTCATTCTAAGCGGATAGCCCCCCGTTATTTCAGCTAAGTTCCTGATCTGGCCTTCTGTCCAGTGAAGCTGGTACCTTATAGGTCCTGATAAAATGCGCAAACTTCCCTTTGGCCAAGATATTGAAGCATGATTATTTCCGCCGGGTATAGCCGAACCCGCAGACGCCAGAGATCATCTTTAGATATGAATCGCTCGACAATAGCCACAAATTGAAACCTCTTTTCCCAGGCGATATACCGGATAAGATCGAGCTTTGGGGCAGATAGTTTTGCGATGTTGTCCAGGACGAGCACATGCTTTCGGCTGTCGCTTAGGTCGCGGCTGACGATCCGAAATCGGGCTGATCTATATTTTGAGAATTCAACTTCTTTACGGTAATCCCTATCTGGCCATATCATTATTACCAGATGTTTACATATCCTCCCGGGAGTTTCAGAAAAGTCGAGAAAAAGAAAACGCCATTTTTCTTGCATAATCTCTGCAAGATGTTTTATAAGGCTTGTCCGACCTATGCCATACTTTCCAGAAACGATTACATTCTTTCCCCCTTCCAACGATCAGACTATTTCCATCAAATGATATATCGAAATCATCTGGTCTGTTTGAACGGAAGACATAGGGTTCTCTCGCTCTTAATGATACCCGACTTCTATCCTCTCTTTCAATTCTTCAATCCCCTCTTTCCAACCATTTTCTCAATTGCAACCAGCCATGAATCTTTTTCTTCTCTTAAATCTCTTGTGGATCTCATTTTTGAGATAAAGGTCTCTAATTGCACTTTCAAAAGTTTCAAATGCATCCGGCACAATCCATCCGTTGCTTCGTATTCTTTCCGAAAGGACTCTTCAGAAAGGAGATCCCTGAATTCCTTCACCGTGAGATTCCTCCCTTTCGTCGACATACCTGCAGATCGGGCAGTCGCGGCACCCAAATGCTTCGTGTAAAGATTGTTTCATCTGATTCTGCGGTTTCGCATCCATTTTTGCCCACCCTGAAAATCATCTCGGCTTCTTTTTGACTAAAATAATGAAGGGAATAGAAGCAAGTTGTATCCCAAGCGAGAACCAAATAAGAGATCCGACCGAGACATCATAAAGGACCCCCATTAAAGCACTGCCCAGGAACCAAAAGAGTCCAAATCCTCCATTGAAAATCCCATAGGCCGTACTCCGCTTGTCCATCGGGACCATCCCTGCAATGGCAGCCCTCATGATCGATTCCTGCGCACCCATCCCTATACCCCAAAGAGCCATCCCTAAAAGAGCCAAGTAAAAGCCTCCCAGGAAGTTGCGAATTACCTTTCCCATTCGCTCCATAATCATGAGAAAGCCAGCAATCTCCCAGCGTCCTGCTAACGCAAGAAGGGGTACAGCCAGTAGATTCACAAAATACCCAATGAGTGTGATCGCCCAGTACTTTCCCGTCCTGTCACTGATATACCCGGACACAAGGCGCAGGCCATATCCAACCAATTCTCCAAAGCCCGCCACAATCCCCACCACCGTTCCACTTGCTCCGAGGAGTGCAAGGAAGGGCCCGGTAATGCTTCGAGCCCCTTCATAAGTCATATCTGCAAATAGACTCACAAAACCCAAAAAGATGACAAATTTAAGGGCTGTCGCTCTCGAAATAGCCTGTCCCTTTTCC
>CALIBK010000154.1 GCA_938045955.1 uncultured bacterium
TGGTAAAATGAAAAAATTATCATATTCAAAAGGATTTAGTCTTCTCGAACTCCTGATCGGGTTAATCATCCTGTCGATTTCTATTTTGGCATTAGCTGGCCTGATGAGTACCACAACTAAAAATAACGCCTTTGGAGGCCATCTCACAGAGGCAGTAACTTTTGCTCAGGATAAACTCGAGGAGCTGAGAGCACTATCATGGTCAAATATTTTGGGAAATTCTGACACCGTAACAGGAGCCACCGGGATTCATTATAATCGGAGCTGGAGCGTTACAGATTTAAACCCTAATTTGAAAGAAATTCGTGTAACGATTCAATGGGTAGACTCAGGTTCCCATTCTTTGAGGTTTATTTCCGTTCTTTCTAATCCTGAAATATAAATTTTATGGAGTTATGGGATGGACCGAAAAATATATTTTAATCCAAAAGGAGTGACACTCATTGAACTCCTTATAGCCTTTGTAATTTTTTCAATGCTTATTGCAGGTA
Source organism: uncultured bacterium (assembly GCA_938045955.1). Classification (GTDB taxonomy): domain Bacteria; phylum Desulfobacterota; class BSN033; order BSN033; family UBA1163; genus CALIBK01. Next base: position 492 of record CALIBK010000154.1, read on the forward strand.
TCTATAGATTTTTTGTGGTTCAGAGCCGGGCCTACTCGGTGCAGGACCATGTGGTTGAGACCCAGCAGAATATTAGAAGTTCGATGGAAATCCTCCTGAGAGACCTTCGCATGGCAGGGTTCGATGACGATAGTTTGGATTCTCAAATTATTATAAGTACCCCAATCATTCCCGGTGTAGATCATATTACAGTAGACTACGAATATGATAATCTCACTCGATATTCAGTGAGGTACTGGAGGGATGCTGAATCTCAGGAATTAAGGCGACAGGTCACTGCTTACAATCCTTCTGGAGGAGCAACCACATTACCCATTGAGGTGCTTCTGGACAATGTTGAAGAAGTTCATTTTACATATGGATTAGACACGAATGGAGATGATTTCTTGGACAGCTGGGTCGAAGCAAGCAGTATTAACTCCGGAGATAAGATTGTTGCTGTTCGAGTTCTTTTAACTTCAAAACCCCTTCAAACTCTTCAAGAAGTCCAGAGGATGATGAGTCCGAGATCCCTCGAAACGACCATAGCTTTAAGAAACCTCTGTCTAAGATAAGGAGTTAGAGATGGTGGTAAAGAAAAAATTTTTTTTAAAAAATCAATCGGGTGTAGCACTTGTCGTCGCTCTCATCATGCTCGTCGTATTAACCCTCATCGGTTTAGCAGCAACGTTTACCTCAACCTTTGAAGCCATCCTTTCGGGAAATAAACGAGGAGCGACCGATGCCTTCTTCGCGGCTGACAGTGGCGTCCAGGTTGCAATCGCTAATATCGAAAATTTCGATATCCCGGGGAAATATGTTGACAATCAATATAATCCTTTCATCGACTCAAAAAATCCAAACCCAACCAATGCCAAGGTGATTATCACCTATAATCCGGGTCAGACCGGTGCACCGAGAGGACTGGGTCTCAGTGCTGCAGGAAACTATGAATATAATTATTACCTAATTGAATCAACAGGAGAAGACCAATTAGACGTCAATTCGAATAAGTCGACGTGCATCATTCAGCAAAAGGTGGTCCGATTGATTCCTACCCTTCAGGGAGGTAACTAAAAAGATGATGAGAAAAAGATTTCTGATTATTTTTTTAAATTTGTTAATCCTTCCTTTCCTCTCTTCTATGTCCTATGGGTTGGATACAGATCTCTATGTCCTTTCAGGAGTGAATGTTCCACCCAATGTACTAATTATCCTGGATAACTCAGCAAGTATGGATGAGGGGAGTTTGAGTGATAATTATAACCCGGATCCCGAGAATGGTATCTGGGGTAAAGATATTGATTATGCTCAGTATCTATCACCAAATGACACCCGATATCCAAGATATGCCGTATATTGGAAAATTTCGGGAAATAAATGGGAAAAATGGCATGATGATTATACATCTGTAAATTTTCCATGTTCTGATTTAAAGGATATCCTGGTATGGGAAGGGCAGGCCATTAATTTTTCTGGATGTGGTCTTAACAATAAAGATTTTAGGACTGGGAATTACATGAATTACCTTCAACTTACCCAGGGGGTGGGTGGAGGTCGACCGAGGTTTGGTTTATCCAAAGGAATTATTCATAGTTATATTAATACTACAGGTGGGGTACGTTTTGCTGTAATGATTTTCAATCAAGATAAAACGGGGAAAACTGTACAATGGGATGAAAAACAGAAAAGAGAATATGTAAAAAATGAAAACGGAAGTGAGGATGCAGTTGGAGGAAGGGTTATCGGCTTCGTTGATGAGAACAAGAACGGGAAGACAGCCCTATTTTCCGCCCTTGCAGGTCTAAAAAATGATACATGGTCTCCTTTAGCCGAAACCTTGTCAATGGCGGGAGGGTATTTTTCAAGCGGATTAAACGGGTTCCCAAGTCCGATTCAGGAATACTGTCAGAAGAATTATATTCTCATTATCTCTGATGGCGATCCCACAAAAGATTCGGGAAATCTGGCCGAAATTGCCGAAAATCTATATAAAAATGATTTAAGGGGAGATTTAAAAGACACACAAAATGTTAAAGTTTACACCATAGGATTCAGTGCCGCCAATTATTTATTAGAGGAGACTGCGCGCAGGGGCGGCGGGAAATATTTCTATGTCTGGAGTTCGCAAAGTTTTAATATCGCCTTTCAGACCTTTATTGCCGAGGTCTTAAAAGAATCTACCTCCTATGTGGCTCCCGTGGTTCCAATCAGTCAGATGGAAAGGACAAGTTCAGGGAACCGGATGTTTCTTGCCATGTTTAAACCCACAGAAAGAAGTTTCTGGAAAGGGAATATCAAGAAATTCGGAATCGCTACTAAACTTCCCGAAGGTGACGCTCAAAAGGTTGGAGATATTCTGGATTCTCAAGGAAAATTGGCTATTAATAGCAATAATCAAATTTACGATAGAGAAAATGGTGATGTTTATACGGCACAATCTTATTGGAGTTCAAACCCTGATGGTCAGGAAGTGGAAGCCGGAGGAGTGGGAGAAAAACTAAGAGCGATGGACCTGTCCGAAAGGAAAATCTTTACCTATCTTGGATCCAGCTCAAATCTCGTAGACGCGGCTAATAGGTTTAATAAAATGAATATTACCCCTCAAATGTTAGGTCTGTCAGAAGGTGATACGGCAAATCGAGATAAGATTGTCGATTTTATCTATGGCTGGGATGTTTATGACGAAAATCGAAATGGGATTACCAATGAAAAGAGGGATTGGATCTTGGGCGCATTTATCCATTCCCGCCCAGTAGTGGTCCATTATGATAATATCTCTGTGATCTACGCAGGAGCCAATGACGGAATGCTTCATGCCTTTCACAATGGAGAAAAAAGTGGAAATGGATGGACAGATGGGACAGGAGAGGAACTCTGGGCATTCATTCCACCGAGTCTCCTGCCCAATTTGAAGAATTTGAATGGAGAGCAACTACAGTTTTTTGTGGATGGCTCTCCAAGGATATTTATCGGGAAAGATGGGACAAGGGATGTCAAGTATCTCATCTTTGGACTTCGCCGGGGTGGAAACCGGTATATCGCATTGGATGTCACCGAGCCCTTATCTCCAAAATGGAAATGGGAAATCAGCCCTTCTTCTCCGGGTTTTGGGGAACTCGGACAAACCTGGAGCGCTCCTCAAATAGGAAAGATTAAATATGGGTCAGAAGACAAATGGGTCTTTTTCATCGGGGGAGGATATGACGAAAACCAGGATAATGTTCCTGTGGTAGCTAATGATTCTAAAGGTAGGGCTGTTTATGTAGTGGACGTTTTAACCGGGAATTTGATCTGGAGTTACTCTTACGCAAAAAATTCTCAAATGAAATACTGTATTCCAAGTGACATAGCCCGGGTGGATACAAATGGGGACGGTTATATTGATAGACTTTACGTGGGTGATATAGGTGGACAAATCTGGAGGTTCGATATTGATGTGAGAGATCTGAACGGAAATAATAACCCGGCAAACTGGACCGCAAAGATTGTCTTCAAGTCCAATTCAGGGGCGAGTGATCGAAGGAAGATCTTTTATCCCCCTGATGTAACCCTTGAAAAAGGCAATTATGAAATGCTTTTCTTTGGTACCGGGGATCGAGAGGCTCCTAAGGACAAAACCGTTATCAATCGACTCTACGGAGTGAAAGACAAAAATCTCCCCACCACGCTAACTGAAAACGACCTTTTAGATGTAACTAATATTGAAGCTACCTTTTCTGAAGTAGATTCGAAATATGGTTGGTATATTCGACTGGAAAATCTTGGTGAAAAATCCCTCTCCTCTTCTGTGGTGTTCCATGGAGTGGTCTATTTTACAACTTTTACCCCTGCCTTCGGCGACCCTGATGATATCTGTTTCCTCGGGGAAGGGACCGGGAGGTTATATGCCCTCAAATACAGAACCGGCTACGCAGCATTAGATTTAGATCAGAACGGGACGATTGAACCTCTCGGGGATCGTTGGATATTGATGGGAAAAGAAGGAGAAACTACCATTCCTTCGGGGGTGATTCTTACCTTTATTGGTGGAAAGGCAGTGGCCTACGCAGGAGTGGGTGGAGGCGTGTTTATCCCCCCTCTTCCAAAAACGAAAAGTCTTGTTCCTGTCAACTGGAGAATTGTGAATAAGTAAAACCTAAATTGAGCGATTCTTGGTATTATTTAAAGATAACCACTCTGGATTCCCGTTTTCACGGGAATGACGTTTTCATTCATCGGGTGGCAGTCGTCATTCCTGCGGAAGCAGGAATCCAGTATATTTGATTCAATTAA